>JAPOYU010000054.1:51277-80134 GCA_026706395.1 Chloroflexota bacterium | reverse complement strand
TTTCTGTCCGTTTCATGTCCATTGCAGGTCCAATACTTTCAATAAATCATCAGTTTTTCGCGCGCTTTCGGCGAGGCCAGGCGGCGCGCGGCGGCAGCCTAGGGAAAGGCGCTGCCGATCAGCGGGGCGATCACCAATGAGACGATCGCCAGCAGCTTGAGCAGGATATTCAGCGAAGGTCCGGATGTATCCTTGAAGGGATCGCCGACCGTATCGCCGACTACGGCCGCCTTATGCGCGTCCGAGCCCTTGCCGCCGTAGTTGCCCGCTTCGATATTCTTCTTGGCGTTGTCCCAGGCGCCACCGGCATTCGCCATCATCACCGCCAGCATAAAGGCGGAAACCAGCGAACCCAGCAAAACGCCGACCAGCGAGATCGGCGCGATGAATTCGCCCAGGGCGTTGCCGTTGCCGATTACGGCGAGCAGCGCCATGCCGACGGGCACGCCGACGGCGATAACACCTGGCAGCAGCATCTGCTTGATGGCGCTGTCGGTGCTGATGGCGACACAGCGCTCGTAGTCGGGCTCCTGCTCGCCTTCCATGATGCCTTTGATTTCGCGGAATTGCCGCCGGACCTCTTCGACGATCTGCTGGGCGGCGTCGCCAACCGCCACCATCGTCAGGGCGCTGAAGACGTAGGGCAGCAAGCCGCCGATGAAGAGGCCGGTGACGAATTGCGGGTTGAGCAGCAGTTCAGCTGGATTGACCGCCGCGCCGAGCGCGGAACTGCCGCCGGCCGTCAGCGCGGTGATGAAGGCGGCCGTCAGCGCCAGCGCGGTCATGGCGGCCGAACCGATGGCGAAGCCTTTGCCGGTGGCCGCGGTGGTATTGCCCAGGCTGTCCAGCGCGTCGGTGCGATCGCGAACTTCTTCCGGCAGGTCGGACATTTCGGCGATGCCGCCGGCGTTATCCGCAACCGGTCCGTAAGCGTCCGTCGCCAGGGTAATGCCCAGCGTGGAGAGCATGCCGACCGCCGCAACCGCCACGCCGTAAAGGTCGGCCTGGGAGGTGGCGAGCAGTGTAACCACGACGACAATGATAACGGGCGCGAGGGTGCTCATCATACCCAGCGCCAGGCCACGGATCACGACGATGCCGGCGCCGCCTTCGGCTGAGGCGGAGAGCGCTTTGGTCGGCCCGTAGGTATCGGCGGTGAAGAACTCGGTGAAGTAGCCGATGAGCACGCCACCGATCAAGCCGCTCAAGGTCGCGATGATGATGCCGCCGCTATCGTCGCCGAAGGGCAAAGACAAGCCGAGCACGATGACCACGATGCCGATGAGAAGGGAAGCGCCGTATATGCCGCGGCGGATGCTGCCCAGCAGTTGCTCCTGGTCGGCGCCTTCTTCGGTTTTGACCAGGAAGCTGGCGATGATGCTGATGATCAAACCGGCAGCCGCCACAAGAATCGGAAAGACCTGCGCAGCCAGCAAGCCATCGCCGGCGAAAGCGCCGCCGATTGTCGCCAGGGAGATGGCGGCGATGATTGAGCTGGCATAGCTTTCGAAGAGATCGGAACCCATGCCCGCCACATCGCCGACATTGTCGCCGACGTTATCGGCGATGGTGGCCGGATTGCGCGGATCATCCTCGGGGATGCCGGCCTCGGTCTTGCCGACCAGGTCCGCGCCGACATCAGCCGCTTTGGTATAGATGCCGCCGCCGACGCGGGCGAAGATGGCGATTGACGTGCCGCCGAAGCCAAAGCCGGCCAGCGCTGATGCCGCCTGCGCCGCATCGCCCAATTGATTGACGAAGATGATGAAGAGCAAGCTGATGCCCAGCAGCGCCAGCGAGACCACCATCGTGCTCATGACCGTGCCGCTGGCGAAGGCGACGCGCAGGCCGCGGTTGAGGCTGAGGGAGGCCGCCTGGGCCGTACGCACGTTGGCGCGCACCGCGATATACATGCCGATATAGCCGGAGAGGCCGGAGGCCAAAGCGCCGCAGACAAAAGCCACCGCCGTCAGAATCGACATGCCGGAGCCGGGAACCTGGCTCAATACGACCAGCGCAACGGTGACGATCAGCACCAGGACCGCAACGGCGCGGTATTCGCGGCTGAGGAAGGCTTGCGCGCCTCTTTGAATTGCCGTGGCGATTTGCCGCATGCGTTCGCTGCCCTCGTCTTGCGCCAGCACAAAATTGCGCTGGTAGAGCGCGAATATCAGACCTATGGCAGCAGCGGCAACAGCCAGAATTACGGCGGTATTCATATCGATCATGGATTCAGACTCCCTGGAAAATCCTCAGCAGATTGTCGGGCAAAGGCATAAAAACAAGCGCGGCGCGCTTCATTACATTTTATCAGGTTGAATACTGTTCGCTTGAGAAATATCAAGCAATAGATGATAGCAGAGAGCAGCGAATAATCAAGCGCGGGGTGATTAAGCACGGAGACGCGGAAGTAAATCCAGGTAAGTAATGCAACAAATCTCAGGGTATCTGTAGGGTTGCTTGTTCTGTGGTGGTGGAGGATTCGCAGGCTATAATGACGACATCGCAGGCTGATGGAATGAAAGATCGTGCCCGAAGCACAGGAGATTGGCGCTCTTGGCGAAGAGTTGGCGCAGCGGTATTTGCGCCGCAAGGGATATGTGATCCTGGAGGCGAACTGGTCGAGCCTGTATGGCGAGCTCGATATCATCGCCGAGAAAGACGAGCAGCTGATATTCATCGAGGTCAAAGCGCGCCGGGGCGCCGATACCGAAGCGGCCCTGGCGGGAATCACAGCCGCCAAGCGAGAGCGGACGCTCAAGGCGGTCTACCAATATCTTGACCATCGCGCGCTGGATTGGGATTCGCCCTGGCGGATCGATGTGATCGCGATCGCGCTGGATAGGGGCGGAGGGATGGAAATCGCGCATGTGGAGGATGCTTTTGACTGGTGAAGCGCGGCCGCTGGTCATCATTCTGGGTCCCACCGGCGTGGGCAAGACGCGCTTGGCGATCGACCTGGCGGGACGGCTGGATGGCGAGATCATCGGCGCGGACAGCCGGCAGATTTATCGCCACATGGATATCGGCACAGCCAAGCCGACCGTCGAGCAGCAAGCCCTGATCCCCCATCATCTCATCGACATGGCGCCGCCGGATTACAATCTCGGCCTGGCCGAGTATCAAGATGCGGCCTACAAGGCAATTGACGGCTTGCATGAACGCGGAAAGTCCCCATTTCTGGTGGGCGGCAGCGGACAGTACATCACGGCGGTGGAAGAAGGCTGGGGAATACCGCGCGTCCCGCCCAATCCAGGACTGCGCGCTGAGCTGGAGGAATATGCTGAGGCGACTTCTCCGCAAGGGCTGCATGACAGGCTGCGGCGAGTAGATCCTTTATCGGCCGAGAGGATCCACCCAAACAATACGCGCCGAGTGATACGCGCGCTGGAAGTGCAGATGCTGACGGGCCGAGCGATCAGCGCATTACAGGTCAAGCGTCCGCCACCCTATCGCATCCTTCGGCTTGGCTTGATGCTGCCGCGGTCGATCTTGTATCCGCGGGTTGACGCGCGCGTTGACGAGATGATCGCGGCGGGATTCGTCGCCGAGGTACGAGCTCTGCTGGACATGGGCTATGACCGCGGCTTGCCCGCGATGACGGGTTTGGGCTACCTGGAAATCGCCGGGCATGTTCTCGATGGGGTGGCGCTGGAAGAGGCGGTTGAACGCACGAAGTTCAGCACACACGAATTCATACGGCGGCAGGATGTCTGGTTCCGCGGTCACGACAATGGCATTCTATGGCATAATGTGGAGGACTTGGACGTAGACGCGCTGGCGCGCAAGCTGCAGGAATGGCTAGCCCTGGGTGATTGATCGCCTTGCCAAGACTGGACCGGGACAATCCCAACACAAGCATCGGCATCATCCTGTTGGTAATCCTCGCGGTATTTATTTTACCGGAACGCTTGCCGGAATTTCTCAGGAATTTCTCGCCCGGTCTGCTGGGTGGGGTAGCTTGCGAAGGTCTGCCCGCGGCCAGTGATTTGGCGGCGCATCAATCGATATTGGGGCGTTCGGCAGTTGACCCGCTGCGGCTGGAGGTTGCGGCGAGCGGCATCGGCGAAGACGGCGGATTGAGCATCCGACTTTCGCTGACGAATCAATCACTGGGCAGCGTGCCAATCCTGTATCAGGGGGAAAACGTGGTGGTGGCGGGCGAAGAGGACAGCAGCAATGGGCTGGGCGTCATTATTGACCCGCCACCGGCGGAGGGCGGCGTCGAACGCGCCAAACCGGACGCCACCGGATATGCCGAAAGCGACATTCGTTTTCTCGGTCCGCGGCAGACATGCCTGCACGAGCTTGAAGTCAGGGCGTCGACAGCGATGATAAGCGATGGCGGGACACTACGCGCCTGGTACCGGATGACGATCGCGGGCGAGCATCAGCCGCAGAGTGAAGGAACACGCCTGATTTACCCGGACCAAGGGCTGGCGATATTGAGCGAGGATGTGGTTTTCTCGGAAGAAATAGCGATTGAAGCGCGGCCATGACCGACAAGCAGCTGACGCATCTCGATGAGCAGGGAAAGGCCGTCATGGTGGATGTTGGCGGCAAAGCCGATACGCAGCGTATGGCGCGGGCGGGCGGGCGAGTCATGATGAAGGCGGAGACGTTGCGGCTGATTCGAGACGGCGACATCAAGAAAGGCGATGTGCTTTCGGTAGCGCGTATCGCTGGTGTGATGGCGGCGAAGCGGACGGCTGAGCTGATCCCGCTGTGTCACCCGCTGCCGCTGAACAGCATCGCGCTTGAATTGCGGTTGAACGAAGCGGAGTCAGCAATCGAGATCGAGGCGACGGTCAAGACATCGGGCAAGACGGGCGTGGAAATGGAAGCGCTGACCGCGGTATCGGTGGCGGCGCTGACCATCTATGACATGGCGAAGGCGGTCGACCGCGGCATGCGCATCAGCGATATCAGGCTGCTGGAAAAGCGCGGCGGCGCCCGCGGCGACTATGTGGCGGACGAGCAGAGGCGATGATGCGTATCACGGTGCTATTCTTTGCGACGCTGCGAGATGTCGTGGGCGCGCGGCAACTGAGCTTGGACCTCGACGATGGGGCCGGCACGATCGAGCGTCTGCGCGGGGAGCTGACTGAGCGTTATCCAGCGGCGGCGGACAATCTCAAGGTTGCCTTGGCGGCGATTAATGAGGAGTTCGCCTTTGATCAGGATCGCATCGGCGATGGCGACGAGGTGGCGTTCTTCCCGCCAGTGAGCGGTGGCGAGACCGAGCGCCCGGAGATTTTTCGCTTGCCGCGCGAGCCCTTCGACCATGACGAGATCGTCGCCGCCGTCACTACCGAGCGCAGCGGCGCGGTATGCCTGTTTACCGGCACGGTCCGCGGTCGGACGGCAAAAGACGGCCACCTGCCGCGTACGGACCACCTGGAGTATGAGGCCTACGAACCGATGGCGCTGGCCAAGATGAAACAGGTGGCGGCGGAGATCCGCGAAAATTGGCCGAAGGTGGAAGGCATCGCCATTATCCAGCGCATCGGCGCGCTGAAAGTGGGCGATAATACGGTGCTCTGCGCCTGTTCCTCGCCGCACCGCGATGATGGCTGTTTCGAAGCGGCGCGTTATGGCATCGACCGGCTGAAAGAGATCGTACCCGTCTGGAAGAAAGAAGTCGGCGTCAGCGGCGAAACCTGGATTGAAGGCGAGTATCGACCCGCGCCCGTCGATAGAGGCTGAGCCTGAGGTCCTCGATCACGAGATGTTATGAGCCAAGACAACAGCACATCCGCCTTTGAAGCGCTCATCGGCGTCCAATTCAAGGATCCAAGTTTGCTGCGGCAGGCGCTGACCCACAGTTCATTCGTCAACGAATACCCCGGCAGCGCGGAACTTGAGGATAATGAGCGGCTCGAGTTTCTGGGCGACGCGGTACTTGACGCTGTCGTCGCCGATATGCTCTACCGGCGCTTTCCCCATATAAGCGAAGGTGGGCTGACGCAATTGCGCGCGTCACTGGTCAAGACGGAGTCGCTGGCGCAAATTGGCGCCAAGTTTCGTCTTGGCGACTTTCTCTTGCTGGGCCATGGTGAGGAAATCAGCGGTGGACGTGAACGGCAGAGCACGCTTTGCCGCGGCTTCGAAGCGGTGATCGGCGCGATGTATCTGGACCGCGGCCTGGGCGCTGTTGCCGACTTTGTCACGCCGTCTTTGCTTGCCTTGCTGGAAGACATCATTGCGAACAACCGGCAGATTGATTCCCGCAGCGAATTGCAGGAACGCGCGCAGGCGCAACTGGGACTCATGCCAGACTACACGGTGGTTGGAGCGGAAGGCCCCGAGCATGATAAGGAGTTCCGCGTCCAGGTAACATTGGCTGAATCCATCATCGGCAGCGGGCGGGGACCGAGCAAAAGAAGCGCCGCTCAAAATGCGGCTGCCGATGCCTTGCGCCGGCTTGATGCGGATGGCCTGCCGGACTCGTTGAAAAACGATCCGGATGCTTAGTAGCGCCTGCGGTCAAAGCATCTGTCGCAGATGCGGTAACGATGCCGGGATGGCAGGGGCGCCCCGCAGGTTCGGCAGCGCTGCGCGGTGTTGAGATTGCGCAGTAGGGCCTCATCGATCGAAAGCGACCATTCGCGCCGTTCTTCGCGCACCCGGGTATGCGCTTCACAGAATTGCGTGAACTCCTGCCGTCTCGACAGCCACAAATAGATATCGGCGCAAGCGATTGAGTATTCCGTCGCTTCCAGATCGCCGCCGTCTCGAATCGGCGCGGGCGCGTCGTCGGGCAAGGGAATCTGGTACCCCTCCAGGATCATATGCGCGCAGTCGAGCCAGTAAGCCCGAGTGCCTTTACGCGTCGGCGCATTCACCAGTTGGAGCGCGCCGGCCAAGCCCAGTTTCTTGATATCGCCCTCGGAAAGCATTTTCGCCAGTTCGATGCGCTCATCCATGTCGGCAGTGGTGATTACCGCGCGCAGCTCGTCCGGGATGGACTTTAGCTCGGCCCATTGCGTGAGCTGGTCGGCGAGGCTGCCCGGAATCAGATTGAGGTCGTCAACAGTGGGGGCGACGCGGGCGAAAGTCAAGTTGTCCGGCTGCTGCTGATAAAGCTCGCGGATGACGGCCATATCATGTCGATTGGCGGCGGCGATCAAGCCGGTCGTCGACATGCCATAGCGCCCAGCGCGGCCGCCTATCTGATGCACTTCGCTCGGGTAGAGCCGACGGTCATCTTTGCCGTCGAACTTCTCCACTTCATAAAAGCAGACGACATCGGCCGGCAGATTCAGCCCCATGCCTACGGCATCGGTCGCCACACATATATCGGTCTCGCCCTCGGCAAATCGATCCGCTTGGCGCCGCCGCACTTCCGGCGGCAGACTGCCGTAGACGACTGATACGGCGCGGCCGAGCCGCTCGAGTTTCATTTTCAGGTCGAGCACAGCCTTGCGCGAGAAAGCGACCAAAATTGTCGACGCCGGCAGGGACTCCAGAGTAAAGTGCCGTTCGGCGAGGGCGATCGGCGCCAGGCGCTGATGTTCGACCAGTTGGCAGGGAATCTCCGCCGCCGCGGCCAGCACTTCGATCAGGTGACGGGCGGTGGGCGGACCGATGATATGCATCTCGGGCGCGGCTGATTCCATGAAAGCGCGCGTCCAAGCCCAGCCGCGATCGGCATCGGCCAGCATCTGAGCCTCATCGATGATGACGCAGGCGCCACTTTCATTCGCATTGAACATTTCGATGGTCGCCGCTGTTATGCGCGCACCTTCAACCGGCATGTACTCTTCGCCGGTCAACAGATTGCAGGCGACGCCTTCGTCGTTGAGGCGGTCGTAAATCTCATAAGCCAGCAGACGCAGGGGCGCCAGATACCAGCCCGAGCCGGCCTCTTTGAGCGCTTGCAAGGCATCATAGGTCTTGCCGCTGTTGGGCTCGCCAATGTGCAGATAAAGCTGCTGCTGGTCGCGCCAGGCATTGCGCCACTTGGGAAAGGCATCTATCAGGCGATTGCGCAGCCTGGCCTGCGCGTCACGCTTGCGCCGCCGCCGAGCTTTGCCGCCGCGCCGTTTTCCTTTGCCGCGATCGACCTGGTCATCCCGCGCTTCAAGCAACTGCTTGTATTCAGCGAAGGTGTCGGGTAAAGCCCACAAGCCTCTTACATCACGCCAGACCAGACGCTTCGGCGACAGGCCGGCGTCGCGCATCTGCCGATCCAGCATGCGCTGATTCATATCCAGCACGGCGCGCAAATCCTTGAGTTGCAGACGTTCGTAGCCGGCGATCATCTCTCTAAGATCGGGGTCGGCCGCCGTTGGCTTGAAAGTGTAAACGGGAAAGCGCAGTTTGCCGCGCGGATCAAGGAAGCTGTCCAGAGCCAATTCAGCCGCGGCAACACGCAACGTGTCGGCGCCGACGCCGACCAGCTTCGCCGCTTGTTTGAGGGTGTAACTGCGCGAGCATACGTGCTTTTCTATCGGATCGTCTTCACGCGCTGTTGGCGCGCCTTCGCGCGTTTGCTCGCCACAAAGCTGCAATAGGCTCCGCCAGGCTTCGCCATCATCAACGGCCTTTAGCGGGTGGCGTTCATGCTCTAATTCGATTGTCGATTCCAAATGCAAGCTCCCAAGATTTCCCTGTGTCGCGATTACTCTGGCGGTCACCAGCGATACTGCGGCTGATCGTCCAAGCCCAGAGTTTCAGAATGTTCATGTTCTCGCTTCTCGCCGGCGAACAGCGACATCTGCTCACGCGGCTCCAACTCAAAGTGCTGCAGAATTTTGTCTACGAGGGCGGTGCGATGGCCGGTTGAACTGTAGATTTCCGCCGCAAAACGAGCCGGATGCTTTTGCCCTTTGCGCCGATTGCATGTCGGACAAGCTACGGCGAGATTGCCGGCCGTATTGGCGCCGCCCTGTTTCAGGCTTAGGACATGATCCAACTCGAAGGGAGCTTGCACAAGCCCCCCGCCGCACCACTCACAGCGCCCGCCCGATTCCAAGATGCGGTCGCGCAAGCCGGGGACATCAAGCTCGCCATGCGCACTGCATCTGCGCGCTCTCGCGTTCAGCTCCGCCGCATAACGTTCCAGCGCAGGCTTATCCAGGATGTCCTGATAGATCATTCAGCGGGTACTTCCCGAGGGTTATCAAGGCGGAAGCCGTGGCCGCGAACGGTGACGATATATTGATGTTCGGGGTCCAATTCCGACAGTCGATCGCGCAGACGGCGCACCAATGCATCAATGGCCTGTTCGCTGACCCCGACGCCCATGGCATCGGGCCATACGGCATCGACCACATCGCTCCGACTGCAAACGCCCCCCTGGCTGGCGAACAATATCTCCAGAAGGCGGTACTGCGGCAAGCTCAACGGCGGGTCGACCATCTCGTCGCGAATGAGGACCTGCCTCGACTCCGGGTCGAGACGCAAGCGCAGGCCGGTCATGGCGCCAGAAGGGATCACATCGGGCAGGACGCGGGTAGTCGCCGGGGCGGTCGCGCCCGAGCCGACAAAGCGCAGGCGAATGCCTTTGGCGACGCGTATCTCATCGCCGTCTTCCAACTGCCGCATGCCGGTCAAGCGGTATCCATTGACCCAGGTGCCGTTTTTGCTGCGCAGGTCTTCTATGACACAGGCGCCGCCATCCATTACGATTCGCAGGTGCTGCCGCGAGATTTGCCGCACGGGAATGACAATCTCGCAGCCATCGTCGCGCCCGAGCACCATTTCCGCCTGATCCACCACCCAATGCGGGTTGGACAGCGAGCCATCCAGCCAAACGATGACTGGAAATTCATCGGTTGATTGGGCCATTTAAGAGCACCCTTGCTCAACGTTTTGAGACCAGCATTATTCGTCTAATCCTCAACTATTATACAGCAATATCGGTATCTGCACGAACGCGCATTGTCCACCAGGCAGCCGACTTGTATAATCGCGGCTCGTGTTCACTCCGAACGCAGGAGCAAGGGAACTTGGCCGTTTTCCGCCGCGGACTCGCCAAAACACGCCAGTCGTTTTTCGGGCGAATCTCGCAGATGCTGGGCAACACCGAGATTGACGACGATACCTGGGACGACATGGAGACTTTGTTGATCCAGGCGGATGTCGGCTTTGACACCACTGTAAAAGTTATCGACAGTTTGCAGGATCGCGTACGCGCCGAAGGAATGACCAAAGCCAATCAACTGCAAGGGGCCTTGCAAGACACGCTGGCGGACCTGCTCGAGTTTCCGCCGGCGCTCGATATCTCCGGACGAGAACTCTCTATCATCCTGGTTGTCGGCGTGAACGGTTCAGGGAAGACGACATCCATCGCCAAGCTGGCGCACCGGCTACAAAACCTCTCGAGGCGCAAAGTCATGATTGCCGCCGGCGACACCTTCCGAGCGGCGGCGATAGAGCAATTGCAAACCTGGGGCAGCCGCATTGATGTGCCCGTGATCGCCAATCGTCCCGGCTCCGACCCCGGCGCTGTTGTCTACGACGCGACGGTAGCGGCAAAAGCGCGGGGACATGAGATTCTCATCATTGATACAGCGGGCCGGCTGCAGAACAACTACAATCTGATGAGAGAATTGACCAAGATCAGCGAAGTTTCGGGCAAGGTTGTCCCTGGGTCGCCACATGAGGTCTTGCTCGTGCTGGATGGCACGACGGGGCAAAACGCCATACAACAGGCGGAGAAGTTCCAGGAAGCGTCCGGCGTCACGGGCGTGATCGTGACCAAACTCGACAGCACCGCGAAAGGCGGCATGGTCTTCTCCATATTCAGTGATTTGCAGCTGCCGGTCCACTATCTGGGTTTGGGCGAAGGCATCGACGATCTCGTACTCTTCACGCCGGAGTTTTTCGTCGAAAGCCTCTTCGATGAAGCGGACGAGAGCGAAGCTTGATCCTCACCAGCGCCCAAAACAGCAAGATAAAGTTGATCAACCGCCTGCGGAGCAAGCGCGGACGGGAACAAGCCGCGCGCTTCGCGATCGATTATGAACGCGATCTCCGGCGCGCTCTGGATTGCGGTTACAGTGTGGATTTTGTTTTGCATTGTCCCGAGATTGCCGAGCTTGACTTGCCCGCTGATGTCGAAGCGCATCGGGTTTCTATTCAGCTTATGCCGCGCATCAGCTACCGGGAAAACCCTGGCGGCATCCTCGCGGTGATGCACAGCCGGCCGAAACAGGGACTGCCAGAACTAAAGCAGGCGGCAATCAATCACGCGCTGGTGCTGGTCGATCTGCGCGTACCGGGCAATATCGGCGCGCTGCTGCGCACGGCGGACGCCACGGGCATTGACGCGATTGTACTGGTCGATACCGCGCTCGACCTTTATAATCCGAACATCATTCGCAGCAGCACTGGCGCCTGCTTCCTTGATAACGTCTATCAACTCAGCGGGGACGAGGCCGCGGAATATCTGAAGGGCGGCGGCATTCAGCTTGTCTGCGCCGATGTCGATGGCGCAACCGATCTGTTTGAGTTGGAATTCCAAGGCAGGAGCGCGATTGTTTTGGGCGCGGAAGATCGCGGGCTGGATCGGTTTTGGCTGGCACAAGCCGATAGCCGCGTGAAAATACCTATGGCTGGCGGCTTGAGCGATTCACTCAATGTATCGGTCAGCGGCGCCATTCTCATGTACGAATACTACCGCCAGCGTCAGAGCAGTTAATGCAAGGCAGAAGGGTGCAGACGGGCTCCGCCCTGATCAGCATGGAAAACATCAGAAGCCAGCTCAATGAGTTTAAGCGGCAGATCGACGAATTGATGACGCGCATTGATATCGCCGCCAAGGCCAGGCTCATCGGTGACCTGGAGACCGCCGCCAGCGCCCCCGACTTTTGGGACCAGCCCGACGCCGCTCAGAGGACAATGCAGCAACTCGCCAGGTTGAAGGCGCTCGTCGACAAGTGGGGGACGCTCGCCGATCGCATTGCCGATGCGATTGAACTCGCCGAGATCGCCGATGCCGATATGGAGGCGGAGCTGGCAGCCGAGGCCGAGACACTGAGCCAACTGGTCGAGACGATGTCGCTGCAAGCGATGCTCTCCGGCGATTACGACAGTGAAGACGCCATCTTCGCGATTCACGCCGGCGCCGGCGGCGTCGATGCCCAGGACTGGGCGGAAATACTGGAGCGCATGTACCTGCGCTGGATGGAGCAGAGCGGCTACAAGGCGGAGATCCTCGATCGCAGCAATGGCGACGAAGCCGGCATCAAGAGTGTGACAATCAGCGTAAAAGGTGATTTCGCCTTCGGTTACTTGCAGAGCGAGGAGGGGGTGCATCGGCTCGTGCGGCTGAGTCCTTTTGACAGCGCGAATCGCCGTCATACTTCCTTTGCCAAGGTTGAGCTATGGCCCGACATTCAGAGCGATATCGAGATCGAAGTGGAAGACAAAGACATCCGCATCGACACCTACCGCGCCAGCGGCGCCGGCGGCCAGCACGTACAGAAAAATGACACGGCCGTGCGCATCACACATCTGCCGACCAGTCTGGTAGTCCAGTGCCAGAACCAGCGCAGCCAGGCGCAGAATCGTGACCGCGCCATGCAGATCCTCAGAGCGCGCCTTTTTGAGATGGAACGGGCCAAGCAGGAAGCGGAGATGGCGGAACTCAAAGGCGAGAATGTTGATGCCGGCTGGGGCAACCAGATTCGCTCTTACGTCCTGCACCCATATCAGATGGTGAAAGATCACCGCACAAGCGTCGAAGTTGGCAATACTGCCGCCGTGCTCGATGGCCGCTTGGGCGACTTCATCGAGGCCTTCCTGCGCCAGAAAGTAAGCGGCTAGCGAAGTCAACGCGGATTCGCCGGCAGCGGGTTCGAATTCAGTTTTGCAAGCATATCGATTTCCGTGAGACTTGACGACAAGCGCGCCAGAATGTGCTAATCTAAAGTCAAGCATGTCCCAGCAGGTGACCGCTACATGGTGACTCCGACCAACCTCTACTCGCGCGACCTCGAATCCCTGCTGAACGCCTTGCCAGAAATCAAACACAATGAAGTCGACTTGGTCGCGGCCGCCTATCAACGAGCCGAAAACGCCCACGCGAGCCAGCGGCGTAAATCGGGCGAGCCCTACTTCACGCATTGCGTCGCGGTGGCGAGCATCCTGGCGGAAATGAAGCTGGATGCCGAAACGATCGCGGCCGGCTTGCTGCACGATGTCGTGGAAGACAGCGATGTAAGCCTGGATGACCTCCGCAGCGAGTTCGGCACGACGATCGCCAAACTGGTGGATGGCGTCACCAAACTGAAGCGCCTGCCAATCAAGAATGTTTCACCGGTCGGCGATTCGCGCCGCTCCAGCGCGATTAACCGCGAGATGGAATATATTCGCAAGATGCTGTTGACCATGGGCGATGATGTGCGCGTGGTGCTGGTCAAGCTGGCCGACCGCCTGCACAACATGCGTACACTCGGTTATATGTCGCGGGACAAACAGCGAGCGGTGGCGCAGGAGACCATGGACATCTTCGCGCCGCTGGCCAACCGGCTGGGCATCTGGCAGATGAAGTGGGAATTGGAAGATCTCAGTTTCCGCTATCTCAATCCGGAGGCCTATCGTTCGATCGCCAAAGCGCTGGATGAGCGGCGCGATGAACGCGAAAGCTACGTGGCGCGCATCAAAGAGCGTCTGACGACGGAGCTGCGTAAAGCCCGAATCACGGAGGTCACGATCAGCGCCAGACCGAAGCATATCTACAGCATTTACAGCAAGATGACCCGCAAGGACCTGCCGCTGGAGCAGATCTACGATATCCGCGGCATGCGCGTCCTGGTCGAGTCGCTGGCGGAATGCTATCTGGCGCTGGGTATCGTGCATAACCTCTGGCGCCCCATTCCCGGCGAGTTTGATGACTACGTCGCCAACCCCAAGGACAATTTCTACCGCAGTCTTCACACCGCTGTGCATGATGATGAAGGGAAGACCGTCGAGGTGCAGATACGCACCTGGGAGATGCACGAAGACGCCGAATACGGCATCGCCGCGCATTGGCGCTACAAAGAAGGCAACAACGGGCATGACCAGGCCTTTGAGCAGCGCCTAGATTATCTTCGGCGCCTGATGGAATTCGGGCCCGAAGTCAACGACGCCTCGCAGTTCGTCGACACGGTCAAATCCGAAGTCTTCCAGGATCGCGTCTACAGTGTGACGCCGAATGGCGACATCATCGATCTGCCGGTGGGCGCTACACCTATCGATTTCGCCTATCATATTCACACCGATATCGGCAATCGCTGCCGCGGCGCAAAGGTCAATGGCCGGCTCATGCCCTTGAATTACAAGCTGAAAATGGGCGATCAGGTGGAGATCCTGACGGCGAAGCGGGGCGGCCCCAGCATGGATTGGCTGAATCCCGACCTTGATTACGCCGTAACAAATCGGGCGCGCACCAAGATACGCCATTGGCTGCGCAAGCAGAACCGCGACAAGCATATCGTTATGGGACGGGAAGTGCTTGAACGCGAGCTAAAGCGGCTCGGCGTGCTGGAAAAGGTCACCTTCGAGTCGGTGGCGCGGCTGCTGGATTTCGAAAAGCTTGACGATTTTCTCGCCGCCATCGGCGCCGGCGATGTCACCGGCTCGCAGATCACCAACCGCGTACTCGAAGACGAGCGGCGCAAATCAGCCGAGAGCATCAGCGAAGAAGAGCTGCTCAAACCGCGCAGCAAGCCGCTCGGGGCCAAGGTCTCCAAGGGTGTCAGCATCATGGGGGCCGGCGGGCTGCTCGTAAACCTCGGCCGCTGCTGCGCGCCCATGCCCGGCGATGACATCATCGGCTATATCACGCGGGGGCGCGGCGTCACGGTGCACCAGAAGGATTGCCCCAATATCACCGCCTCGCGCGAGACCGAGCGTCTGATTGATGTCTCCTGGGGGCCGGAAGTAGAGGAACAGCGCTACCTGGTGCCGGTTGAAGTGGTGGCCTATGATCGCGAGGGGCTGCTGCGGGAGATCAGCACGATCATCGCCGACCAGCACGTGAACATCGCATCGGTCGAGGTCAACACGCGCAATCACATCGCCACGCTAAACCTGCAGCTTGAGATCGCCAGCAATCAGCAATTGACCCGCATCCTCTCAAAGATCGATCTCATACCCAGTGTCGTCGAGGCGCGCCGGCGCAACACCGGTTAGGCTAGCGGCGCCACATGCACATCGCCCTGCTGGAATCATACTATGGCGGCAGCCACCGCGCCTGGGCCGACGGCTACAGATGTTTCTCCCATCACGATGTTGAGTTGATCACCCTGCCAGCGGAGTATTGGAAATGGCGGATGCAGGGCGCGGCGATCAGCTTCGCGCGGCTGCTGAATTCCAAGCCCGATCTCATCCTCGCTTCCAGCATGATCGACCTGTCGATCTTCCGCGCCCTGACCTATCGACAGCACGGCGATATGCCGATCGCCCTGTATTTTCACGAGAACCAGTTGTCCTACCCGCAGAACCGGCGCCAAAGGCATGGCTGGCGCTACGGCTTCATCAACTACGTCAGCGCCCTGACCGCCGATGGCGTTTACTTCAACAGCGAATTTCACCTGAAGGACTTCATGGCGCAACTGCCGCGCATGCTCAAGCACTTCGCCGATTTTAATGAGCTGGGAACGATCGAGGACATAAAGGCGAAGTCCAAGGTCTTGCCAGTAGGCATGGACCTGCAACGCTATGAGGCCTATCGCGTCGTCAAAGACAAAGCGAAGCCGCCCGTCATCCTGTGGAACCACCGCTGGGAAGAGGACAAAGATCCGGCCGCCTTTGTAAACAGTCTGATCAAACTCGCCGACGACGGTTACGCGTTCAAAGCGGCTATCACCGGGGAACAGTTTGGCGAGATGCCGGAGGCATTTAGGCGGGCGAAGAACGCGCTTTCCGACAGACTCATTCAGCTGGGTTATGTCGAGTCATTCGCTGAATACGCGCGGCTGCTCTGGGAGGCGGATTATGTCGTGAGCACGGCCTGGCAGGAGTTCTTCGGGATCTCCGTCTGTGAGGCGATCGCCTGCGGCTGCCTGCCCATCCTGCCCGATCGCCTGAATTATCCGCACTTGCTGACGGACGACCTCAGAGCCGTCTGCCTGTATCAGCGTGATCGGCTCACGGCCCAATTGCGCTATCATCTTGAGAGCGGAACCAGGCCCGATACATCAAGATTACGTGAGAAAATCGCCGGTTTTGACTGGCGAGAGATGGCGCCAAAGTATGACTCCGAAATGGAAGCCCTGGTCAGTCGCCAGCGCTAAGCCCGGGGTCGGCGCCATTTGATTTGGCGTCGGTGTCATCGTCCGCAGCGCTGTCCGCCTCATTGAGCAGAAGTTCAATCTCTTCGAGAGACAATTCTTGGTCCGGCAGTTTCTCATCTTCTGGCGTATCAATTCGCTTGCGATATTCGACCGCTGCCACGACCGACTCCTTTTCTCTCAAGGCGATGACGGGCTCAATGCCCCGTGGACCCAGCTTAACGGTTTCCGCCAGGCTTAGGGTCATATACTTCGCTTTGCCTTTGCTGGTCAATACCAAGAGCGTATTCGCCAGCTTTCCGGTAGCAACTGCTACCAAATGACTATCCATCTCTTGCAGCCCACGCAAGCGCTTGCCGATCCCGCCGCGCGCCTGAGAGCGCATCTTGGAGAGCGGCGTAACATTGGCGAAGCCACGTCGATTGATGTGCCAGAAGTGGCTCGCTCTATCGGCGACGAGACAAGCTGCAACTACTTTGTCGCCCTTTTCCTTCAGATCCATCCCTCGCACGCCGCCCGAGGTCAAGCCGGTTGGCCGCACATCGTCTTCACTGAAACGAATGGCGTAGCCCCGCGCTGTGGCAAGAATAAGCTCATCCGTCCCGCTGCTGAAGAGGACCGTAACGATTCGGTCACCCCTCGCCAGCTTCATCAGGCTGAAATCATGGGACATGACACCTGGCAAGTCCAAGAGCTGCAAACGCTTGACTTGGCCTTGGGCGGTGATAAAGCAAAGGTACCCACTTGTCAAATCCATCGGCAAGCACAGGAAGGAGACGATCTTTCGCTTGTTGGATAGCGCAGTCAAGTCGTTAAAGCGCATGCCATCCGCCGCCTGCTCTACCTGGGGCGCCTGCTGCACATGAAGCGTAGCGCAACTGCCGTCATCTGCGAATAAGTAAAGAATCTGCGCCGTTGTGCTATGCTGCAGCAGACGAGGCGGATTCTTGGTTGCGGTAGTAACCTTGGGGGCTTCATCCAGCCGCGTGCGCCCCAAATGCCCCTTGGAGCTCATCAAGACCACCGTCTTTTCCTCCGGCATCAGGAAATCGGCTTGCGTCAAGCCGGTCGCCTCGCCCTCCGAGATAATGGTGCGCCGCCGATCGCCATACTCGGTTTTCACGTTCGCAAGCTCCTCAGCAATACGAGCGCGCTGCCTTTGCGGGCTGGCCAGCAACTCTTCCAGCGACTTGATCAAGCGCTGTTTCTCCTTGTACTCGTCGCGGATGCGGCGGATTTCCAGCGATGCCAGGCGCCGCAGCGGCATTTCCAGGATCGCCCCCGCCTGGATTTCGCTAACCTTGAAGTTCTTCATCAAATTATTACGGGCAGTCTCAATCTTGCGGGATTTGCGTATCGTCTTGATCACAGCATCGAGGTTGTCCAAGGCGACGATCAAGCCCTCCAGCACATGGGCGCGTTCGCGAGCCCGCGCCAGATCAAAGCGGCTGCGGCGCAGCACCACCTCCAGCCGATGCTCCAGATAGACGCGCAACGCTTGCTTCAAGCTCAGCAGGCGCGGCTGGCCATCTACCAGCGCTAACATGATGATGCCGAAAGTCGACTGCAACGGCGTCAGCTTGAAGAGCTGGACCAGCACATCGGTGACGTTAACGTTGGTTTTCAATTCGATGATGAGTCGAATGGGATTTTGGCGGTCGGATTCGTCGCGAAGGTCAGCTAGTCCTTCAAGTTTATCGGCGCGCACCAAGCTGGCGATACGCTCGATCAAGGTGGTTTTGTTGGTCTGATAGGGCAATTCGCTGACGATGACGCGAGATTTGCCCCGCCCCATGTCTTCAATATGCACTTTCGCCCGCAGCGTGGCCTTCCCGCGGCCGGTCGCCATCGCCTGCCGCAGCATATCCTCTTCGCCGCGCATCTTGTATATGACGCCGCCGGTTGGAAAATCAGGTCCCTTGACGAATTGCATCAGTTCATCGACATCAATCGCGTCGAGCCGCTCCCATTGCTCCAGCATATAAATCAACGCGTTGCAGACCTCGCCCAGGTTGTGCGGCGGGATATTGGTCGACATGCCCACCGCTATACCTGACGCGCCGTTTATCAATAGATTCGGCACCATCGAAGGCAATACTGCCGGTTCATTCAAAGTGCCGTCAAAGTTCTCGACGAAGTCAACAGTGTCCTTGTTGATATCGACAAGCAACTCGCCGCCGATGCTCGCCATACGCGCCTCGGTATAACGCATCGCCGCCGCGCCATCGCCATCAATGCTGCCGAAGTTGCCCTGCCCGTCTATCAGCATGTAGCGCATGGAAAAGTCTTGCGCCATCCGCACCATCGTTTCGTAGACTGCGCCATCGCCATGGGGATGATATTTGCCGAGCACCTCGCCGACGATGCGCGCGCTCTTCTTGTGTGCGCTGCCGGCGCCCATGCCCATATCGTGCATGGCATACAAGATACGACGATGAACAGGTTTGAGCCCGTCACGCGCATCGGGCAGCGCGCGCGACACGATCACGCTCATGGCGTAACTCAAATAGGCATCGCGCATTTCGCTTTCGATGTTGATTTGATGAACTGATTGATCTTTCATCGCAGGACCTCGGCGGGACTTCAGATTAGCGCGGGTAACCATTCCCGCCTGTGTAATCACCTGTATGGGCGGCGGCGTTTCGGCGCTCCAGACGGCTGCAAACTGCTCGACCAATAATGGCGGATTTCTCGCAGATTAGCTCCAGCCGAGCCGACTTGCCTCAGGCTGCTGCCGGCGAGCGAACCGAATTGCTAAAGCGTATTGAAATCGTCAGGAGCGCAAAGCCCGATTCTAAGGCGAACTTCAATTTCCCATTGTAGAATGCGATTTGAGAGAGTGTCAAATGCAATCGCGTCAACTATCGTTACGGCACATCATTTGGCTCGGGAACGCAGCATCGTACCAGCGCAATAATGCAGCGCGTTGAAATGCTATGACGGGACAGCGGCCCAGACCGACTCTACACATACTAACTATAGTCGTGCTTGGCGCGGCGCTCGTCGCCTGCGCAGTTGAGTCGACGGTAAGCGTAGCGCCCGAAGTTCAACTCACAGCGGAATTGCCGACGCAAACCCTTCCAGCAATCAAGGCCCTGCCGCCCGTTGCCGGTGACCAACTGCCAACCGCCGATCCAAACGCGCCGGCAGCGATCGCGACTGACGCCGGAGAGCGGGACTTCGGTCCGGTTATCGGACCCGAATATACACAGCCGCCGACCTCGACGCAGCGCCCGACCTTGGCGCCAACGGCGACGCCAATCGTGACGCTTCCCGGCAGCGCCTACACCACAGCTCTGCCAGTCGACCAAACTCGACTGGATCCAGGCCAGATGGGTATCCAACTGCATTACAACTATGATGTCGACACCTGGGAATACAGGATGCAGCAGATCGTGCCCCTGCGCGTCAGTTGGGTCAAGGTACAGGCGGCCTGGGAATGGCTTCAGCCGGACCGACAGGGTCAATTTGAGCGGAACTTCCGCCTGTTTCAACTGCACGTGCAAAAAGCCGACAAATATGGTTTCCAGGTTATGCTCAGCGTCGTCAAGGCGCCCGATTGGTCCAGGCATACGAACCGGAGCGAAGACGGGCCGCCCGATGACCTAAACCAACTTGCGAGTTTTCTCAGGCAGCTGATGGAACAGGTCGGCCCATACGTGGATGCGATCGAAATCTGGAACGAGCCGAATCTGCGCCGGGAATGGACCGGCAATCGCCCGATCAGCGGCGCGAGTTACATGGAGCTTTTCCGCGTCGCCTATGACACGATCCGCGCTTACTCGCCCACTATTTCGATAGTGACAGCCGGCCTGGCGCCGACAGGGAACCACAGCGGTGTTTCTGTCGACGACCGCGCGTTCCTGCGCCAGATGTATCAAGCCGGTTTGGCGCGCTATCCAGATGTCAAGATAGGCGTGCATCCCTACAGTTGGGGCAACCCGCCCGACTTCCTCTGCTGCAATAATGTGGAGGGCCAAGGCTGGGATGATCACCCACAATTCTTCTTCCGGCAGACGCTCCGTGATTATGCCGGCATCATCGCCGCATACGGAGACAAGTCGAAGATGTGGGTGACTGAATTCGGCTGGGCGACCTGGGAAGATTTTCCCTCGGCCGCGCCGGACCCGTGGATGGCATACAATTCGGCGCAAGATCAAATGGATTACACGATGCGCGCCTTCCAGATCGGACAGTCGCGCGGCGATATTGCCGTCATGATCCTCTGGAACCTGAGCTATGCGGTAGAACACACGGTTTACGCGCGCAGCGAATTGGCCGCCTACAGCTTGCTTTTCCCCTACTTTGACGGTTCCGGCAATCAACACCGGCGCCCGCTTTATCGCGCGCTGGAGCGGCGTCCCTGATTGCGACAACAAATGAAAACGCGAGCTCCGATGTGGCAGCCCGCGCTATTTCTTGGAGTTACTGAGGCGGTTATATTTCGCTCAGCATGTTCTCAAAGTCGTCTTGATCGCCGACTTCATCAAAGTCCAGCGCGCCTTGCGCTTCGAGCGTGATCGCCGGCGCGATCGCCTCACGATCGTGATAGGCGTGGAAACCGGTCCCCGCCGGTATCAGCTTGCCGATGATCACATTCTCCTTCAAACCATGCAGCGGATCGACCTGACCCTCAATCGCCGCCCCGGCCAGCACCTTGATCGTGTGCTGGAAACTGGCCGCCGATAGATAACTCTCCGTGCTGAGCGCCGCCTTGGTGATGCCAAGCAAGACCGGCGCCCCTTTGCAAATCTGCTTGTCGTCGGCGAGCAGGTCCTGATTGATCTGTTTCAACTCCAGTTGATCAATCAGCTCGCCCGGCAGCAAATCGCTATCGCCGCTCTCGGTGATTTGCACCTTGCACATCATCTTGCGGATGACCGTCTCGAAATGCTTGTCGGCGATAGGCACGCCCTGGCTGCGGTAAACATCCTGAATCTCGCTCAGCAGGTACAGCTGCGTATTTTCCGCGCCGGCAACACGCAGAATATGATGCGGATTCTTTGAGCCTTCCGTGAGCTGCTCGCCCGGCAGGACCGTCATGCCATCATAGATGTTCTTGCGCAGACGGGCATTCGCTGGGATCTCTTCTTGCCACTCCGTGCTGTCTTCATGGCGAATGTAAACGGTGTGATCTTCAATGTGCGTTTCGCCAGCAATCTCCGCGTACAGCTCATTCTCGCCGTTTTTGGCTATGACCGCGCCCTTTTTGACTTCCTTGCCGGCCTCGACCATGATCTCCCAGTCTTCAGGCACGACGTGGACATCACTCTCTACATGACTGTCGATAACGGTAGCGATGCGTGCGCCGTCTTCACGCTCCGTCAAGCGCAGAATGCCCCCAATTTCAGTCAATACGGCTTGGCCCTTTGGCACGCGCCGCGCCTCGAACAGCTCTTCAACGCGCGGCAGACCGCTAGTGATATCGCGCACTTCCGCGGTGCCGCCACTATGGAAGGTGCGCAAGGTCAACTGCGTACCGGGCTCGCCGATAGACTGCGCTGCGATAATCCCGACAGCCGCGCCGATATTGACCATATCGCCTGTGCCGAGGTCGCGTCCGTAGCAGAGCGCGCAAACGCCATGGATCAAATCACAGGTCAGCGGGCTGCGCACCTCGACAACTTCCAGAGCGGAGTTTTGAATCTTGCTGGCGACTTCTTCATCGATTATTTCATTGCGCGCCACCAGCAGTTCACCACTCTCCGGTTCGACAATATCTTCGGCCGAGCAGCGCCCGACGATCCGCTCCTCAATGGTCTGTCCCGCAATATCATCGGAGCGCCGGACCTTCAGCCCCCGATGGGTATTGCAATCCCAGCGGTTGACGATCATGTCCTGAGCGACATCGACCAATCGGCGCGTCAAATAACCGGCATCCGCTGTACGAAGAGCGGTATCGGCCAAGCCTTTGCGCGCGCCGTGCGTCGAGATGAAGTATTCCAGCGCGTTCAGGCCGCCGCGGAAATGACTGCGGATGGGCAAGTCGATGATGCGACCGGACGGGTCCGCCATCAGCCCGCGCATGCCGGCCAATTGAGTGATCGGTCCAAAGCCGCCTTTGGTCGAGCCGGATAGCGCCATGATCGCGATCGGTCCATAGGGATCAAGCGTGTCCTGAATGTGCTCTTGCAGGTAATCCTTGGCGCGATTCCACTCGTCAATGGTAATCTGGTAGCGCTCTTCTTCCGTCATCAAACCGCGGCGGAAGTCACGCTCAGCCCGAGTCACCACGTCTTCCGCTTGCCGCAGTATCTCCGCGCGCTCGTCCGGAATCTCCAGGTCGCTTACGGCGATGGTCGTCCCCGATATTGTGGCGTAGTGGAAGCCATAGTTCTTGATCGCATCCACAACTTCAGTCGTTCGTTCCCCGCCGATGACCTGGTAGCAGCGCGCCACCAGATTCTGCAATCCGCGTTTGCCCAACGTCTCCTGAACGAAGCGCATCTCGTCGGGAAGAATGCGATTGAAGATTGCGCGACCAATCGTACAAATCTCCGGTTCCTCTTGCGGCTCCAGCTTGTCGTAGACGTTGCCGAGCAAGATGGGCGTATGCAGATTTACCAAACCAAGCCGATAGAGATACTCCACCTCATCCATATCAACAACGACGCGCCGCTCGTGCAAGTTGGTGATCTGAAGCTGATCTTCCAAGCCCTTGGCCCGCAAGTATTTCCGCGCCTCGTAGGCGTTCGCCAGCATGCAGTCGACTTCCCCGCTGAGCAGCGCTTCAACCGTGCAATCGACCGCGGACTTCACCACCTGCGGCCGGCCGTTCTCATCCGGCGCCGTTTCATCCAGATAAAGTTGGCTGTTCGGCACATTGCGGAACTGCGCGTAATAATATCCGTTGGAGCGGAAAGCGATGCCGACCTTGTATGTACCGGAATACAAGTTGCCCTCAGCGCGGAATTCGTCGGCGCGTGAATTCAGCGCCACGATCTCCACGGTTGGATCCATCGTCAGATAGTAATTCCCCAACACCATGTCCTTCGAGGGTCCCACTATCGGCGCGCCATCCGAGGGCTTCAACAAGTTGCGCGTGCTAAGCATGAGCTCACGCGCTTCTTTGACGGCTTGCTCGCTCAAGGGCACATGCACCGCCATTTGGTCGCCATCGAAGTCGGCGTTGAATGCCGAGCACACAAGCGGATGAATCTGAATCGCCTTGCCCTCCACCAGCAGCGGTTCAAAAGCCTGAATGCCCAAGCGATGCAAGGTCGGCGCGCGGTTCAGCAGCACCGGACGCTCACGAATGACTTCCTCAAGCACCTCCCAAACTTCGGGCCGCTCGCGCTCGATGATGCGTTTGGCGCCCTTGACGTTGCTCGCGTAGTTGTATTCCACGAGCTTGCTGATAACGAAGGGCCGATACAGCTCCAGCGCCATAGTCTTGGGCAAGCCGCATTGATGCAACTTCAGCTTGGGACCAATGACAATCACGGAGCGGCCCGAATAATCGACGCGTTTGCCCAGCAAGTTGCGGCGGAAGCGCCCCTTCTTGCCCTTCAGCATATCGCTAAGCGATTTCAGTTCGCGCCGTCCGCGCCGGCTCAGCGCCTTGCCGCGTTGGCTGTTGTCGATCAGGCTGTCGACCGCTTCTTGCAGCATGCGCTTCTCGTTACGCACGATGACGTCGGGCGCGCCCAGATCAAGCAGGTGCTTCAGCCGATTGTTGCGGTTGATAACACGGCGGTACAGATCGTTGAGATCACTGGTGGCGAAGCGCCCGCCATCAAGCTGCACCATCGGTCGCAGGTCAGGCGGAATCACAGGCAGAACGGTCAATATCATCCATTCAGGACGATTGCCGTTGGGCTCGTTCTCCTGTTTCGTCTCGTCCCGGTCAATGACTGTCATACGGCTGCTGCGCAAGCTCTCGACCACACGCAGCCGCTTGGTCGCCTTGCGCCGCCGCTGCTTGGATCTTGATGTGCGCACCTCGTGCCACAGCTCTTCCGACAGTCGCGCCAGGTTGAGGTTGCTCAAAATCTCGTAGAAGGCTTCGGCGCCCATGTTCGCCTGAAAGACATTGCCAAACTTGCCTTTCAGTTCCCGATAGCGGCCTTCACCCAGAAACTGAAGAACTTGCAGGCTTTCCAATTCCTTGATTTGCTTTTCGGCGCTGGCGCGCATGGCTTCGACGCGCTCTTCCAGCTCCTGCAATTGTTCGTCCATCGAGCTGTCAACATCGACATTCGCCGATTCGATTTCGCCGCTTATCTTCCCGATTTCTTCCTTGGTCAACGCTTCAATCTCGCCCTGCAGCGCGCTCAGGTGTTCATTGACCAATTCCTGAATCTTGGAAATGTGATCATTGGTTATCGCTTCGCCCTTGGCGACCACTACCGCCGATGTCGATTTCAGGACGATCTTTTCTCCAGCTTTTTCACCGAGCAAAGACTCAACGCGGGTCTGCGCGGCTTGCGCCTCGCTCATAACTTCATCGCTCAGCCGGGCCAGCTCGGCATCGTAGTGCTCGCGAACCGTTTTGACTTGCTCATCGAATTGTGCGGCGCGTTCCTCGCGGCGGTCGCGCAGTTCCGACATCTGTTCGTCAATGGCGCCGGAGAGTTCCTCCTCCTTGAGTTGGAGCTCCTTTTCTATGCGGGCAATCGCCTTGCCGCGCGCGTCTTCATCAACGGTTGTGATGACGTATTGGGCGAAATAGAGTACGCGATCCAGGTTGCGCCGGCTGACATCAAGCAGCAGCCCCAGGTAACTCGGCACCCGCCGCGTATACCAAACATGAGCGACCGGCGCCGCCAATTCGATATGCCCCATCCGTTCGCGCCGAACCGAAGAACGCGTCACTTCAACGCCGCACTTGTCGCAGATAATGCCGCGATAACGGATGTTCTTGTACTTGCCGCAGTAGCATTGCCAGTCCCGCGTGGGACCGAAAATGCGCTCGCAGAACAGGCCGTCCATTTCCGGACGCAGCCGCCGATAATTGATTGTTTCGGGTTTCGTCACTTCACCATAAGACCAGGAACGGATCTGCTCCGGCGAAGCCAGGCTGATACGCAATGCGCTAAAGTCTTTCGCCTCCAAGGCGTAACCTCCTATGCGCTATGATGCTGTACATGAAAGTGCTGAAGAACAATTGAAATGTGCGCGTTATGATCACCATAGATGATTAAAAGGCGTCAGGTACTACAAGACCTGCGCCTCGACCAACTGTGATATCTCCGCGATTTTCATAGACTAAGGCATTATACGACGCCCGCGCGAGATTTGTCAAGGCAAATCGCAGACGACAGCAGGGTGCCGGATTCCTGCGGTTTCCATACGCTCTTGGGGAAAACAGTATCAAGCAGCGTCAACGACTATGTTATAATTGCCGCGTTTTGCGATCTCGCAGGAGGAAAACCTTGGCGCCCTTGCTCAATGTCGATACAGCTAAATCCAAGATCCTCACTGATCTGCAGACCCTGCCGGCAGAGACCGTCTCCCTGCCCGATGCGCTCGATCGCGTGCTCGCTGAGGACATCGTCTCACCCATTGACCTGCCGCCCTTCGACAACTCAGCCATGGACGGCTACGCCATTCACTACGAGGACAGCGCGGGAAGCAGCCGAGAGCATCCAGTGACGCTCAGCGTGAGCATGGATATCCTCGCCGGGGAAGCGCCAACCGGTATGCTGGAGCGAGGCAGCGCCGCCCGCATCATGACCGGCGCGCCAATCCCGCCCGGCGCCAGTGCCGTCATCCCGGTCGAGGACACCGATGATGACTGGAGCAAGGGCGAAGACAGCCCTCTGCCCGACCAGGTGCGCCTCTTCCGCAGCCTGGATTGCGGCGACAACATCCGCCTTGCCGGCGAAAACATCAAGGCGGGCGAAACCATCATGAGGGCTGGCGCCGTCATTGGTCCGGCGGAAATCGGCATGCTGGCCGGCATCGGCTGCGCCAAACCAAGTGTCATCCGCCAGCCGAAAGTCGTCATACTCAGCAGTGGCGATGAACTGGTAGACGCGCACCAGCCCCTTGAGCCCGGATTGATACGCGATACGAACAGTTACACCCTCGCCGCGCTCATCCGCAAGTCCGGCGGCGTCCCCATACGGCTGCCGATCGCCAAGGACAGTTTGGAGTCCATTCGCGCGCTGTATCGCCGCGCCCTGGAGATCAATCCGGACATGATCATCAGTACGGCTGGTGTATCGGTCGGCGCGGCGGATCTCGTCAAGGTGGTCATGGACGAGCTCGGCGATATCGACTTTTGGCGCATCAACATGCGTCCGGGCAAACCACTCGCCTACGGTACGATTCAGGGAATTCCCTTCTTCGGTCTGCCGGGCAACCCCGTCTCGACGATGGTGACCTACGAAGTCCTTGTCCGCCCGGCCCTGGAGAAAATCGCCGGGCGCAAGAGCAAGCCGCGCATCGTCACAGCGACCATCGCTGACGAAATGAAATCGGATGGGCGCCGCAGTTACAACCGCGTCACGCTATCGCGCGAGCAGGAGCGCCTTATCGCGCGCTCTACCGGCATCCAGAGTTCGGGCGCCCTGATGTCGATGGTCCTGGCTGACGGCCTCGCGGTGATCCCGGAAGGCTTAACCCATATTCCCGCCGGCGAGGAACTGTCCGTCCTTCTGTTGCGTGACCTCGATTGAATCACCAGAGGAGCCGATGAACCCAGACGCCAGCCATTCGATCAGCAATAGCGGGGCAAGCCATCCGGCCTTGCGGCGATTCCAGTTCCTGCTGGTTTTCGTCGGTCTTTTTGTCGCCGGTTATCTCAGTTACCTGAAGCTGGCCGATGCGCCGGCGGTCTGCGTCCAATCCGGTCCTTTCAACTGTGATGTCGTGCTGAACAGCCAGTATTCCGAGTTGGCCGGCATCCCGATCGCTTACCTCGGATTCACCGTTTACATCATCATCGGGCTGATCCTGGCGCTGGAGGAGCGGCACCCGGCGCTGCGCCAATATGGCGGACTCGCCGTCTTTGGCCTTGGCTTGTTCGCCTGGTTATTCTCGATGTGGCTGGTCTACGTGCAATTCGGCCTGCTGCAGGCGGCTTGTCCCTGGTGCCTGACGCACGAGGCGAACTTCACCCTGCTCTTTCTCACGATCGTTTATCGAGTCTACCGGGAAACGGTCGACCACGGACCGAGCGAATCGCATGAAAAAAGGGTCGGGTAAGCGCTACCCTCGTCCATTAACGTGACGGTCTTGCAAAATAAATCTCAGGTCTGCGCCTGTCGCAAGGTACGGGCCAGAATCTCTTCCTGCTTCTGGCGATGGTTGCTTTGCGCCGCCAGCTGAAGGTTCGCATTCTCGTCAGCGGCATCGTCCTGCCGCATCGCGCGTTGGAAGGCCTGCGCCATTGACGTAGGCACATCTTCTTCTTCGTCCTCAGCTTCCGCCGTATCGAGCTCTGACACGACCGACTTCATCGACAGATCTATCTGACGCGGCCGGCCATTCTTCTTAATCACGCGGACTTCTACTTCCTGTCCAACTGCCGCGACATCGCCGGGCGACTTGACATAGCCATCAGCCATTTCAGAGACATGAACCATGCCCGGGCGTTCCGCGCCGAAATCGACAAAGACGCCAAAATCTTCCACGCGGATGACCTCGCCGGTATAGGTATTGCCGCGTTTGATCGTCTGCCAGGGTACAGCCGGCGGCTTTTCCAGCGTCAAAGCAACATGGCCATCCCGACGGGTTTTGTAGACCCAGGCGCTAATCTCGCTATCCGGCTCTACGGCGATTCCAGACGCGCGCGCCGCGCTCATCTGGGAGATATGCAGCAAGGCGTCCTGCCCGGTTCCAATATCGACCAGCGCCCCGTACAAACCGAGATGCCTGACCTTGCCCTTTACCTCTGCGCCGATCACAAGCGCCCCTGTCTCTCCTGCCATATTGCTCTAGCTCCTCTAAATCAAAGGACCGGAAAACGCCGCGCCCGCGGCTAACCGGTTGGGCAAAGGTCCTCATCCCCCACACCCTCGCCAACGAAGTCGGATTCACCTTCCGAATATGCCGTGAAGTCCGTGAAACCGCGCCATTGATACAAGCTGGCGCATACCAGCAACTCGTCCATTTCTTCCGCGGCCAGATACATCGTGCCGATGATCGGGTTGGAAACGGATACATCGCCGGTCGCCGGATTGGCGATAAAGACATACAGTATCAGCGGCAGATCCGCATAGATCAGCGCCACATACCCTTGTTCATCGTTGACCTGCTCGCCCGCGACATAGTCAGGCTCGCCAAAAATGTCGAAAGCTGGGCCAAATGTCATGACGGGCGCCGTCTGCAACAGGAAAGACGAAACCGTTTCTCCATCGCGACTGACGACTTGACAGCAGGCTGGATTCTCGCCCTCGGCAAAGCTGAAGCTCCGTACCGTGCTGCCCTCCTCCGGCTCAGGTTCTTCGCCGAATTTGTAACGCGCGTCGCTCTCGATGTGTGCCTTGGCATCGAGATAGCGGGTCTCGCCCGGCACAATGCTGTTCCAGCAGGGCGCCGCGCAGGGCTCGCCGCTCAGCAAGCTGGTATCGCTCAGCATCGCATCATTGATCAGATTGATGTCGGGCGAGCACGCGCCTAGGACAAATACCGCGAGCAAAGCAATCGGGAGCAGCCAACCACGTTTCATCCGAAGTCACTTTCG
>JAPOYU010000054.1:0-51238 GCA_026706395.1 Chloroflexota bacterium | reverse complement strand
GAACAGGCGAACATCATATCAGAAGCGCAAGACATTGTACAGGCCGTCAGATTCCCGGCGCATCGCCCTAGATCTTGGTCATGACAAGTTCATAAATGCCTATCGTACCGCCATACTGATTGCCATATCGAGTTGCGATGACGGTGTAAGGACCATTCTCCGGCAAGACGAAGCCGCTTATCCGCGAGTCGGTCGTTCGCCCCGTCAAACCCAGCTCAATCGGGTCGCCATCATCGTTGGTCGCCAACTCGCGTCCGCTCGGCCCAATCAGATACAGATTAGTATCGAGCACAAGCGTAACGCCCGATAGGCTCAGGTTTACCGCCTCGCCGGTAGCCCCGTCAAATTGGTAGACATCAAAGGTATTGCTCGGCGAGATCGTCCCGCGCACCGGAACGCCGCTTTCGATGACCGGTGCGCTGAGCGCTTCGTCCTGATAGGCCAATGTGCCGCTGCCCGCGTCAATGAAACCGGCTTCGCCAGCGATAGCCAAACCGGAGGGCTGCACCGTGAAGTTGGTCACGAAACGTTGCCCCGGCTGCGGGAATTGCCGCAGACGGGCGATCACAACGCCGTCAACCTCGATTTGAAGTGTAAAGTTGACCGGCGCCGCGAAGTCGGCACAGGGGTCCTGATACCAAACTTCCACCTCGTAGGTTCCCGCCCGCAAAAAACCATCGGGCCAATAAATATAAGATACCGGCGCGCCACTGGCCGCGACGCAATTCGCGTTGCCAACTTCTTGCAGGATACCGCCTGTTGTCGCCGCCGGATTGTCATCGAATACCGACTCGCCTAGCGGGTCGCGGACGAGCAGCTGCAAGTCAGCGCTGCTGCTCCAGAACAGCCCCACCTCAACATCACCCTGAGGCAAGTCGGGTTGGCTAACGGCGACCGAAGCGCCGCCTGTGGCACCCGTCAACGTCAATTGGAATTGGCCAACGGTGCCGCCGGCTTCCTTGGCGTAGCGCGTCGCGATAATGCGATATGTACCGCTGCTCAAAAGCCGAGTGTCCGCGACGAAGGAGTTCGTCGTACCGCCGATCGCCGAATCATCGTTGACATCGACCACAGCGCCGTTGGGGTCAACAATCTGAACGAGTGTGTCCAGGCTGTCGCTAAGCGCCTGCATATCAACTGAAATCAATTCATTCGCAACACCTTCGAAAGAATAGGTCACGAATGGCTGCGCATTGGTGATTTCGCCAAGGACGGTCACATCTTGCGCGATCGGGGTTGGAATGTCTGCGGCGAAGTTATAACTGCTCGGAAGCCGCGTTATGCTTGACGCAGGATAAAGCCCGCCGGGGACGACTTCAGCAACCGCATCCGCGCCCAGAACAAAGCGACCGACGTAGACATTCTGCTGCCCCAATACACCCGGAGACAGCACATCCTCAATTGTACCGCTGGACTCGCCATCGACTATGACATCGACTTGAAACGGCACGGAGGCCGTCAATGCGTCGCAGGCCTGCTCGTAATAGACGATGACTTCGTAGCTCCCCGTGGGCAAGAAACCCGGCTGCCACGTGGCAGTCTCCAGAGGATCGGCGCTGATGATGTCGCAAAGCCCGTTGGCGTCAAAGCCGAAACTGCCGCCGTTCTCAGTACTGCGTGAATTCCAGAACAAGGTCTGCCCCACGGGATCGCGCACCTCGAGATCCAAGTCCGCCGCCCCAGTCCAGGTCAACCGAACTTCTATGCCAGCGCCCAGCAGAATCTGATCGGCCACCGCCGGGGCTGCCACAACTTCCGCGCCAGCGTCGCCGGCTGCCAAGTCGAACGCCAAGTCGAATGTCGTCGCCTGCAAATCAGACCCGGGCGCCGTATAGATGAAGACGAAGTAGCGGCCGCCGCTGCTTAACAAAGCGTCTACGGCTACCGAAGCGCCGGCTTCTTCAGCCGCGCCGGATTGCGCCACCATGTTGCCGCTTATATCGCTGATATGGAGGGCCAATGCCGCGCCGTCGATGTTTTCCAGTGAGATGCTCGCCGTGGTGTTTGCGGCTCCATCAAAAACATAGGCGACTGCGCCGGTATCCGAGCCAAGCGCAACGGACAGAGTTGTACCGGGCACCAGGATCTGGCTCCCGCCCTGCGCCAGCACGGCCACAGCCGAAACGCCCCCCAGCAACAGACAGAGGAGAAGCCGGACGAATCGTCTCCGCCCAAGGTGACTAGCTACGGACATGCTGACTCCTCCATACTTTCACGGCGAGGTTCCAATTTCGCTAAGAAGTTTATCTGTTTCGCGAAACGCTCGCCACACGAACAGCCCACGCTTTATCTACGTTTGCAAAACAGCAGGTACGATGACCTTGCGACCTACGCTCAAAGGACCACCCTCGCAATCGACCACAAAGCCAAGGATTGCGAAACATTTACAAGGGCAATGCGATGATTCTACAGTCAAAACCGTACTGCTTCAATTAGCAATAGGGCGTTTCACTATCTGTAAAGTAATCAGGTATTGTGTCCAGGCAAACAAGCGGACGAATAGGCAGGGCAACCATGAAAACATATTCCTTGCTTCTCTCAATTGTAATAGCTGTTCTGATGTCACTGCTTCCCGCACAGGCGCAGCAGATCGCGGAAGTGACCCACATCGTCCGCCCGGGCGAGACCCTGGGCCTCATCGCCCAGCGCTATAGCGTAGACCTATACAGTCTCGCCGCCCTCAACGGCATCAGCAACGCCCATGTTGTTTACTCCTGGCAGCGCCTCACGATCCCGGCCGAGGCTGAGCTGGGCGCCCCGGCGGTTGAAGCGCTCGGCGTTCACATCGTCCAGCGAGGCGAAACACTTGAGTCCATCGCCAAGTCATACGGCATCGACCTCTTCGAGCTGCAAGCGCTGAACAACCTGTGGACCTGGCTGATCTACCCCGGCGATGAAGTGGCGCTGCCTGTCGAAGGGCGCCAACCGGAAACCGCAGCGGACAACGAGGAATTGCCGGCGACGCCACCGCAAGTGGAAATCGCCAGTGAATACAGCCACACCGTCAAGTCTGGCGAGACGCTTGGCACGATCGCCATCAGCTACGGCGTGAGCCTGTATGACCTGCAGCAGCTCAACAACATCTGGGGCTGGCTGATCTACCCGGGTCAAGAGCTGGCGATTCCGGCCGGAGGTACTCCGCCTCCCGAGTCTTCCGAAAGCGAGCCGGCTGACTCGACCGCGACGACAGCCGAGACAGCGCCGGCGGCGACAATAGAGACAACGCCAGCAGTTAAACCGGACACCCACACGGTCCAGCGGGGCGAAACTCTGTTCAGCATCGCGCGGCAATACGGCGTGCCACTCGATCTGCTGATGCAAGCCAACGGCATCAGCGATCCACACCGTGTGCACTCCGGGCTGGTCCTGCGCATCCGAAATCTGGAAGCGGCAATTCCGCCGCAGAACATAAACCCGGGCGCCGGCCCGGCACCAAACGCAAATCGCGAACGCTACACCGTGCTGCCGGGCGAATTCCTTTCGACTATCGGCAACAAGTTCGGCATGAGTTGGCTGGCGATCGCCGCCGTTAACGGCATCACAAATCCCGACGCGATTCATGCCGGGACAGTGCTGCAGATTCCAACGCAAGAAGAAGCCGCTCGCTACGGCCCGGTAATCCCCGTACACCTGGACCCCGGCGCGCATATCGGCGTAGGGCGCGAAATCGTCATCGTGCTCAGCACACAGCGTACATACGCCTATGAAAACGGTATCTTGCAGCGCAGCGCGATCATCTCAAGCGGCTTGCCCGACACGCCGACCGTCCAAGGCAATTTCAAAATCACCCGCAAGACGCCCTCAAGGCACATGGTGGGGCCCGGCTACGATCTGCCTAACGTGCCTTGGGTCAGTTATTTCTACGCCGGCTACGCCATCCACGGCACCTACTGGCACAACAACTTCGGCACGCCCATGAGCCACGGCTGCGTCAATATGACCACGCCCGACGCCAAATGGTTCTATGACTTCGCGCCAGTCGGCACGCCGGTACACGTCCGCTACTAATCTCAACCGTTCACGCCGTCGAGCCCCAACTCGGCGGCGTGATCCTGCATCGCCTTCAGCACCAGCGGCACATGAAATTCCCAGACGTCAACTTCCAGCACCGCGCAGCCGTCGATCACATCCTGCCGGTTGACGCCGGCGGCGAAAGCCTTGTCCTTCCATTTCTTGCGAATGCTGCGCACCTTGACATCGCGGATGTCCTTGCTCGGCCGCACCAAAGCCACCGCCGTGATCAGGCCGGTTAACTCATCCACCGCGTAGAGCGCCTTGTCGCGCAGCGTCACCCGATCATCGGCTGCCAGCGGGCCGTGGCTCAAAATGGTTCGGATGTCCTCTTCACCCAGCCCACGCTCGCGCAGGATCGGCGCGCCGTCCATCGGATGCTGCTCCAGCGAGGGGTGAATCTCCCAGTCAAAGTCGTGCAGCAAGCCGACCAATCCCCAGCAGTCGGGATCTTCGCCGTAATGCTCGGCGTAGGCGCGCATGGCGAATTCGACCGCCAGCATGTGCTTGCGCAGCGAATCGGATCCCACGAATTCGCAGACGATGTCGTAGGCTGTCTGTCGGTCCACAATTACTCATCTCCCCATAAGCGAAAAGTCTGCGCCTAAGTCTTCTCGATAACGCGCGCATTGCAATGCCGAATCGACAAAGAGGGGACGGATAGTCACCGGAATCCGGCTGAATTGTGAATTTGCTCGGGAGAATTTGCCGCAGCCGCGTAATCTCGCTAACCCTTGACCGCGCCAAAGGTGATGCCGCGTATCAAGTACTTCTGCGCGAATAAGGCGAAGATGATCATCGGCACGATCATGACCACACTCATGGCCGCCATCGGTCCCCACTGAATACCCTTGTCACTGACGAAGCTGGCGACCGCGATCGACAAGACGCTCGCCTTGCGCCGCGCCACACTTGACGCGATCAGGAATTCATTCCACGACAAGAAGGCGGTCAGAATCGCCGCCGCCGACACGCTCGGCATGACAATCGGCAAGACGACCCGCCAGAAACGTTGGGAGACGCTGGCGCCGTCCACAATCGCCGCCTCTTCAATCTCCTCTGGCAAATCCTGAAATACAACCAGCATCAGCCAGGTGACAAAGGGAATGGTAATCCCCAAGTGTCCAATGACGATTGCCCAAACCGTGTCCAGCAAGTCCAATTCACGCATCACCAGAAAGTACGGGATCACAGTCGTCACACGCGGGTAAAACCTGATGAACAAAAAAACGAAAGTGATGAGCGCCAGTATCCTCGCCGCCAGCCGCATCCGCGCCAAGCCATAAGCCGCCAGCGTTCCCGAAACGATCGTGATCAGCGTCGTCCAAAATGCTACCATCAGACTATTGCGGAAAAAGCGCACCGTCTTCGAATCGTCGATCAGCTCTTGATAATGCTGAAAGGTCACCTCGCTGGGCAGAATGGTCGGTGGAACGGTTAAGAATTCCCGCGGGAGCTTGATGCTGTTGATGATCAAATATGCCAGCGGCACGAGCACAACCAGGCAAGCGAGCATAAGCACTAAGCCATGCGCAAACGCCAGGCACCGCTGTTGCAGAGATCTACGCTGCTTCATCGAGTTCATGACCGTTTTCGCACAGTATCCGCCGAGTGTTTTCCAGGGCCTCGCCCAGGTGGTCCCGGTATCGCTCCTTTATCTCCAGAATGATGTCGCCCTCATAATCCTTCAACCGGACGAAGGCTTCAGCGAAGGGAATCGCAGCCCAGCCCGGCGGTAAATGCAGATCCGCTTCCCCGTACGGAAGGCGGGCTGATTCAGAATCGAAACCCGAATCGAGCACCCCGAAATTGTCGTTGATATGCACATGACGCACCCAGGGCGCCGCGGCAGAAATCGCTTCCAGATAATCTTCGCCCAGAGCATGAGTCGCCAAATACAAATGAGCCAGATCCAGCGTGATGCCGACATTGGGGTGATCCACCGCCTTGACCTGCCCCACAAGCGCGGACGTCCGCATCCGCGCATGATATTCCGCCAGCTTGTCAAGCGGCTTGCCGGCCCGCATCAAGACCGCATATTCCCACAAATGAGGGTCGCCGTTCTCCATGCCGATGAACACGTCCAAATCATTCGCGAGCGCAGCCAGTTTGCGCAGCGCCGCGGCTTCCCGCTCAGCCCCGCGCTCCAGCTCATCTTCGCTCGGCAATGAAGCTGTTCCAGTGCGAGCAGCGTCCAAGGCCTGCAATCCACTGTGATAGACCAATACCCGCGCGCCAACCGCGTGACTAAACCGTACGCAGGATTCCAATACCCGATATTCCAAATGAGGATCCTTGCCAAATGCCAGATTCGTGCGCCCGGGCGCGTGTACCGAATAACGCAAGTCAAATGGCGCGATGGCTTGACGAATTGCCTCGACGCGTTGCGAAATGAGTTCGCCGTTGAAAATGACGTTCAAGCCGGTGATCCCCAGTTCAGCCACCGAATAGCCAATTCGCCCCGCGCGAGTCAGCGTGTCTATTAGCCTCTGGCGTCGCCCATCAACATAATCATCCGCTATATTGATGCCAAGTCCATGAATTTTCATCGACCGTTCTCGTTAGATGATCGGCTCTCAGACGGTTTCTTGCCAATCCCGGCGCTGAAACCAGAAAACCAGCCAGATGCTCAAACTGGCAAAGACCATAAATATCCAGGAAGACGCCGCCGCCGCGCCAAAATTGAAATTCCGCAAACCCTGCGTGTAGATGTAAAAGGTCATCGTATAGGTGCTGAAACCCGGTCCGCCGAAAGTCAGCGAATAGATCGAATCCAGCGACAGCAGCGACTCCAGCATCCGGAAAACCAGCGTCAACAACAGAAGCGGCATCAGCAGCGGCAGCTCAATATGCAGGAAAGTCCGCCAGCGAGAGGCGCCGTCTATCGCCGCCACTTCCAGCAGATCCGTCGGGATGCTGGCGATCGCCGCGCCCGCGACCAAGAGCACAAACGGCGTCCACTGCCAGGTGTCCAGCAGGATGACCGAAACAATCGCCCAATCCGGCGACGCCAGCCATTCCGGCCCTTGCACGCCGATTAGACTTAGCAAGTGGTTGACCAAGCCCGCCCGCGAATTGAGCAGGATTCGCCAGAGCGTACCGGCCGCCACCGGCGCGATAACCATCGGCAAGATCAGCAAAGTGCGCACCGCCCGCATCCGCCAGCTCGCGCCCATCGTCAAATAGGCGAGGCAGACACCCAGGAGCATCTCCAGGATGACTGCCCCGCCCGTGATCAGTACGCTGTTGCGCACCGAACGCTGAAATGTCGAATCGCCCAACTCCCTGGCGAAATTGTCCAGGCCGACGAAACCCTGCGGCTCCTGCGACTCCGTCAGCGACCACTCCTGCACCGAGAGGACGGCCGAATACGCCAATGGATAAAACTGAACGGCGACAACAATGATGAAAGCCGGCAGCACAAAGGCGAGCAGCCAAGGCAGATCATGCCTGCTGTGCCAGGTTGCCGGCTTCCTTAACATCGCTCTTGTCCGAGCGCTCTTATGCTACCTTACTCACAGCGACTACATATCTTGCTGCTGACCCTGCGCCGCGGCCGATTGCACCAGCGCCGGCGGCACCGTCACTTCAGACCAGCCCGCCAGCGTATTCGCCAACGCCTCTTCCACGCTGATCGAACCGATGACCAACTCGCTGGTGTTGCGGAAGAAGATCTCGAAGGCTTCAAAGACCCAGGGCACCGACTGCGCCCGACTCAAATTATCCACCATGCCCGGGAAGTCGTGGCTGTACTTCTCCATCAACTCCGGATCTTCATAGGTGCTCAGATAAGGCGAACCCACACCCAGCTCGACGAAGCGCTGCGTCGCCTGCTCGCCGTTGATGTAATACTTAACCCACTCCCAAGCCGCGTCCGGATTCTCGCTGTACTCGGAGATGAACAGATTCCAGGCCGAGATGAAGGGAAAACCCGGGCCCGGGAAAGAAGCCACCGCCCAGTTGTCCACGATCAAGGACGAATCTGGATTCTGCGCCGCCGCCCGCATGAAACTGACCCAGCATATCATCGTCGCCGCATTGCCGGTCAGGAAGACCGAATTGGCTTCGTCGATGCTCAAGCCGGCCGCGCCATCCGGATTGTAAGCCAGCAGGCTCGCCATCTTCTCCAGCGACGCCAGCGCAGGCCCCTCATCCAGCGCGTAGTTGCCATCGGCATCGACCAAATAGCCATCATACATGCCCAGGAATATCATCGGCGTCTGCTCAGAGGCGCCCCAAGAGAAGACGCTCGGCGCAACATCACTGCCTTCCAGGTGCATCGCCAGCGCGTCCAGCGTCGCGATGTAATCGTCCCAAGTCTCCCAGTCCGCCGAGAGACCGGCTTCCTCGAATATGTCCGTGCGATAGACAATGCCATAAGCATCGGCGCTGTAGGGGATGCCGATCCGCTTGCCATCGTAGTGACCGGAGGGACCCGGCTGCCAGATCGTCGGGATGAAATCGCCGCCGTAACTGTCGCGCTCGACGAAATCCTCCAGCGGCAGCATCTTGTCCCAGACGCTCGCGATCCAGAATTCGCCCGACATCACATCAAACTCGCCCGTGCCCGTGGTCAAATCGGTGATGTGGTTCTGATTCAGCACCGCCCAGGGCGACGCCACCAACTCCAATTCGATGCCGGTCGCTTCCTCGAAGGCCTCTTCGATATTCTCCGCGCCCACATCATAAGTGCCCGACTGCATATAGGTGGCGACGATCTCCTTGCCCGCATGCGGCATATCCTGCGCCAGCGCGCCCCCCAGCGGCAGCATGGCGAAGATCATAAGGAATAGCATTGCTTTCTTCATTTTCCGTACCTTTCTACGTGATACACATGAACGAAATCGAATTTGAGACGACGCGCTATCAAAGCCAGTAGGCGCTCCCTTCAACTGATCGGATGAGACAGGTCCGCGCCATCGGCGCAGTCCTCAAGCTGTCGGGAGTATAGCGGGTTCAGTTGGCGATGGCGAATTACACTTGCCACGAAGATACCAACGTCGCTCGTGAAGCAACAAGTAAGCCGGAAAAGCTCAGATGACTGTATACTGCACGGCTACTGAAAATAGTCCTCAATGAAGCGAAATCCGCCCTGCTACATTTTCGCCAGCATTTACATTAACAACTAGGCCCGCCACGCCACCCTGACCCACCCGCGCCTTACCAACCCTCACATCCATCTCCACACGGACACAAAACGGACATCCCTCTCCGCCCTCACTGAACTCGGTGTACTCGGTGTACTCGGTGTACTCGGTGGTAAAAATCCTTCACACCTCGGCGGTGAAAAATCCATACTCGAACATTAGTTCTTGACACCCCACACCAAACCATGCTACCCTGATCTCAGTGCGCCTTAACAATCCCGATACGCCCGCCGCCTTATCCGGAGTTTCCCGTACAAAAAAGTTTTCCCTTTCCGGAATCCGAATTACGGGAAAGCCCGCCGAGCCGCTCTATCACAAACCGGGCTTTATGATAGAAAAAAGTTTTCCCTCTATCATGACAATCGTCTATCATAAAATCCGAGCCGCCCCGACGCCAGATGGCCAGATGGCCAAAAAAATATTTTTCTCCGCGGCCATCTGCCACATCTCGCCGCCTGCTCCAACGACGAGTCACCCCTCTCCCCTTGTGCGAGAGGGACCGAGGGTGAGGGGTGCTGCCCGGCTACAAGCGACCAGAGCAGGCTCATTGGCACAAAACCTTTTCCCCGCGGCAAACGCCAATACCGCCGCAAAATCGCCCGAAACCCTTGACACGCCTGCGATACAGCCTTGGCGAAACACTCAAATCCATTGGCGAAAATCCGGCAAAAACGCGCCAATAAGTCACCCCTCTCCATAGCTATGGATGCCCGCCAGTAGCGCAGTGTCGGCGGTCAGTGTCTACGCGACCTACGCGCGCTAGAGATGGCGGGAGGGGCCGGGGGAGGGGTTGAACCCTACTCCGCGATCCCGCCCTCGGTCATCGCATAGGCATCCAGCGCCCGGTCCAGCTCATCCGCCTCCATCAAGCCCAGCTCCAGCACGACCTCGCGCACGCTCTTGCCCTCGGCCAGCGCCTTCTTCGCCACCTTCGCCCCGTTGTTGTAGCCGATGATGGGATTCAGCGCTGTCACCAAGATCGGATTCCGCGCCAGCCAGCTCTCCGTCCGCTCGCGATTGACCGCCAGCCCCGCCATCAGCTTTTCCGTGAACGCGCCCACCGCCCCGATCATCACTCGGATCATCTCGTTCAGGTTATGCGCGATGACCGGCATCATCACATTCAGCTCGAATTGCCCGGCCGCCCCGCAGAGGTTCACGGTCGTGTCATTGCCGATCACGTGATACATCGCCTGATTGAGCATCTCGGCCAGCACCGGATTGACCTTGCCGGGCATGATTGACGAGCCGGGTTGCACCGGCGGGCAGATCAACTCGGCGATGCCGGTGGTCGGTCCAGCCGAGAGCAGGCGCAGGTCGTTGGCGATGCGCGTGAAGTCCATCGCCAGGTTGCGCAGCGCCGCCGAGAAGAAGACCGCGTCGCCCATTGATTGCATCGACTCGAAGAGGTCATCGCTCTCGTAGAGCTCGATGCCGGTCAGCGCCGACAGCTTGGCCACCATGCGCCCGTGATACTCGGGATGCGCGTTCAAGCCGGTGCCGGCCGCCGTCCCTCCGATGCCCAGCCGCCGCAGCCCTTCAGCCGCGAACCTGACCTTGTCCATGCCCCGCTCGATCGCCGTCGCCCAAGCGCCGACTTCCTGCCCCAGCCGAATCGGCACGGCGTCTTGCAGATGCGTCCGACCGGTCTTGACCACATCGTCCCATTCGGCTGCTTTGCCCCGCGTCACTTCGACGAAGCGCGAGAGCGTCTTCAGCAGCTCGTCCAGCCGCCACAATACGCCCAGCCGAATCGCCGTCGGGATCGTATCGTTGGTCGATTGCGCCATGTTGACGTGATCGTTGGGATGCACCGGCTTGTCGCCCGCCTCAATGTCATAGCCGAGCAGTTGATTCGCCCGATTCGCCATCACTTCGTTGGCGTTCATGTTATGGCTGGTGCCGGCGCCGGCCTGAAAGGGATCGACCACAAAGTGCTCATGATGCCGCCCTTCCAGGATTTCGTCGCCGGCTTCGATGATGGCGCGCGCCAGTTCGGCGTCGAGCAGGCCCAGCTCCATGTTGACCTCGGCCGCCGCCCGTTTGATCAGCGCGATACTCCAGATGAAAGCCGGCAGCGGCTTCAAGCCGGTTATCGGGAAGTTCTCCAACGCGCGCTGCGTCTGCGCCGCGTAGAGCGCCGTCTTCGGCACTCGCACCTCGCCCAGCGTATCCACTTCGATGCGAAACTCGGTCATCGTCGTCATCTCCTGTCAGGCGGCGCCTGTGCGAATGCAAAAAGAGCGCTGCAATTGTAGCGCCCTTTGTCGTGGTTTAGAACGATAAGCCAGTTCAGCCAGCCGCGTCGTACAACTCGCTGACCCTAGGCCAGTTGATCAGGTTGAAAAAGGCGGCGATGTAATCCGCGCGCCTGTTTTGGTAGTACAGATAGTAGGCGTGTTCCCAAACGTCAATACCGAGGATCGGCCTCCGCCCCTGCATAAGCGGACTGTCTTGATTCGGCGTTGAGCTGATGCTGAGCGCGCCGCCATCGCTGACCAACCAAGCCCAGCCCGAGCCGAAAACGCCGGCCGCCGTCGCCGAAAACGTTGTCTTAAAGTCAGCGAAACCCCCGAAGGCGCTGCTGATCGCGTCCGCCAATTCGCCGGTCGGTTCGCCGCCGCCGTCGGGACTCATGATCTGCCAGAACAGGCTGTGGTTGGCGTAGCCGCCGCCGTTGTTGCGAACGGCCCTGCGGATGCCTTCCGGAACCGCGTTCAGATCGCCCAGGATGTCTTCAATCGACATGCCAACCAGGTCGCTGCCTTCGATCGCCGCGTTCAGCTTGTCGGTGTAGCCGGCATGATGCTTGCCGTGATGGATGCCCATCGTGCGCGCGTCTATGGTTGGCTCCAGCGCGTCCTCGGCATAGGGCAGCGGCGGCAGCTTGAAGCTCAAATCGTCCGCAAGCGACAGGCCAGTCAAAGCTGAGCCGAGCAGGCCGCTACCCGCCAACTTCAACACATCGCGCCGACTCAATCCGCCAGTTTCGCATATCATGTAGATCTCCCGGTCAAGAAGATACAAGCAAGGGAAAACCCAGCGAGTTATGGACCCGCTGGTTCTGCAAATACCAAGAATACTAGCCAGCGGCCGCGTAAAGCTCGGCGACTTTGTCCCAGTTGATGACATTGAAGAAGGCGGCGATGTAATCCGGGCGGCGGTTCTGATAATTCAGGTAGTAGGCGTGTTCCCAGACATCAATGCCGAGGATCGGCGTGGCGCCATCCATCAGCGGCGTATCCTGATTGGGCGTCGACGTCACGCTGACGGCGCCGCCGTCGGCGACCAGCCAAGCCCAACCCGAGCCGAAGCGGGTGGCGGCCGCCGCGGAAAAAGCCGACTGAAAATCGACGAACCCCCCGAAGGCGCTGGTGATCGCATCAGCCAGCGCTCCGCTGGGCTCGCCGCCGCCATTGGCACCCATGATCTGCCAGAACAGATTGTGGTTGGCGTAGCCGCCGCCATTATTGCGGACAGCCGTGCGGATGTTCTCCGGCACGGCGTTGAGGTCAGCCAGAATCGCTTCAATGCTCATGCCGTCCAACTCGGTTCCCTCGATCGCGGCGTTGAGGTTGCCGGTATAAGCGGCATGGTGCTTGCCGTGGTGAATGCCCATCGTGCGGGCGTCAATATGCGGTTCAAGCGCATCTTCCGGATACGGGAGTGAAGGTAATTCAAAAGCCATGATTCAACTCGCTCCTTATGAACTTGGACACCTCAATCGTACGACTGCTATTTTAGCACGCCACGCCAGGCGATGTCCAATTCTCGGTCGACTCGCGGGCGGACGCAGGGTCCGAATTGTACTCGCGCGAATCAGGATATCATAGACCCGTTGAGCGCGGAAGCGAACGATGACGCTAAGGCGATGCAGCAATTCTTACTTGCAATTTCTTTGATTCGCACGGATATTGGCAGTCGGAAATCGGAGACCAACATTGTCATCAGAAGCGGCGAGCCAAGCTAATTCAATACCGCTCAGGGCATACGGCGTCATTGTCGTGGCGATCGTTGCGACCTCGTCGGCGGCCATCCTCATACGGCTGGCGCTGGACGAGAATATGCCGCCGTTGCTGATTGCTTGCGCGCGCCTCCTGATAGCGACCGCTGTGCTGACGCCAATTGCGCTTCGGCGGTATCGAGCGAATATCGCGCGCCTTTCGAGCGACGAATACAAGCTGATCGCGCTCGCCGGCATCTGCCTGGCACTCCACTTCACGGCTTGGGTAGCCTCTCTGCAGCATACGACCGTGCTTGTCAGTGTGGTGATTGTTTCCACCGGACCGATCTGGGTCGCCATATTAGAAGTCATATTTCTTCACGTTCGGTTGTCGCGCCTAGTGGTGTTGGGGCTGCTGGTCGCCCTGGCTGGCGGCGCAGTCATTGGCATTCCGCTAAACGGCGCGACGGCGGCCGCTAGCGGAGCGGAAGACATGGCCGCCACCGTAACGGGCGCGCTGCTCGCCCTCCTCGGCGCGCTAAGCGTCTCAGTGTACATGTTGATTGGGCGCAAGCTGAGGGCGACGCTGCCCGTGATTCCTTATGTTTGGCTGGTATACGGGGTCGCCTCTATCTGCGCTCTCGCAGTCATTGCCCTCAGCTCGACGCCGGTCGCCGGCTTTCGCGCGCAGGGTTATATCGTCTTGCTGGCGATGGGATTAGCGCCGCAGCTTTTGGGACACTCGTCGCTGAATTACCTGCTGGAGTATTTTCACGCCGCCATGGTCAGCATGTTCTCGCAGCTAGAGCCAATCGGCAGCGCCATCCTCGCGGCGGTCGTCTTCAATGAGCTGCCGCCCGCCAAGCAAATCGCCGGCAGCGTCATCATCATCGTCGGCGTCCTCCTGGCCAGTCGCGGTGAAATCCGCACGGCGAATCGGCCTTCGGTCAATGCGAATTAACCTCGCTGCGCCCTCGAGCGCGCATCTGTGGATTCTGGTGGCGGTATCCGCGTTTGCCTGGTCATTCGGTCCTATTTGCGTCCGTTACGCCTTCGAGTATGATATGCCGCCGGCTCTGGTGTCATTTGGCCGCATGGTCACCGGCGCAGTCATATTCGCGCCTTACATCTGGTATCGTGGCGCGCGCGAAATCGCCGCCATGCCGGCGCGCAGCCGCTGGCTCGCTATGGCGGCGGGCGCCATGTCCGGCATCAATATCGCGCTGATGGTGGCCTCCCTCGAGCATATCAGCGTCTTGATCAACCAAGCTTTTATCGCGACGATTCCGATCTGGGTGGCATTTTTTGAGGTGACGCTGCTCAAGCAAAAGCTCGGCAAGTTAGTTTGGCTGGGGATAGCGCTGGCGCTGGCCGGCGGCTTGATGATCGCTTTCGCTACGGCGGGCGCGCCCGCGATCATCCCCGGCGGCCAGCCGGCGCTGGGCATCGCGATGGCCGTGATAAGCGCCTGCTCAGCATCGCTCTATATCATCATCGGTCGCAAGGTAAGAGGCGCCGTCTCCTTCGTCCCTTATATCTGGTTGGTCTATTCGGCCGCCGCGGCGGCGACGCTACTGATAATCGCAGTCAGCCGCGTTTCGCTAATAGGATACGATGTACGCGGCTATCTCTGGGTACTCTTGCTGGCCATCTTGGCGCAGATCATCGGGCACGGCGCGCTGAATTTCGTCTTGCGATTCATGTCGCCGACCACGCTGTCGATGACGGCGCAGTCGGTGCCCGTCTTGAGCGCGATATGGGCATTCCTGATTTTCAGCGAAACGCCGACGCCGGCACAGTTGGCGGGCAGTCTGATTCTCGTCTTGGGCGTTACCATCGTGCTGCGAGGCCAGCAGCCGCCTAAGCGCCTGTCAAACTGATGCCCGCGAAGACCGAAGCGCCAGGTACAATCTCGAAGTCCGGCGGTTCGTCCGCCAGGATGAAATCCGCAGACAATTCCCAGAGCGTGCCGTCGCGCGCGAGTTCCTGCAGCGTATAATCCACCAGAAGGCGAAACTCTACATCAGCGAGCGGCAAGCCCAAGGCGTAGTAGGACCGACTGTACCAGCGATCGGTCAAACGCAGCGCACTGGGACTCGCCAGCAGATGCGGGACTAGCTGCAAGCTGTCGGCGAAGATGGCGTGCGCGTTGTTGAATTCCAGCAGGTTTAGCGCGGCGCCGTCCGCGCTCGTCCGAAAGAAGCGCACGCTGGCGTTGATGCTGTCAGCCCAGGCTTGCGCCCGCTCCTGCGCGCCGGCGTCGCCGATAATCACGCCGAGGATACGACCGCGCAGGTCATTAAAGCCGCTGATCCGCGAGTTGGCGGGTGTCATCAAGCGGTCGCCATGAAGAAGGTAGGGCGCCGAGAAGTCCATCTCAGCTGCCAGTCGCCAGTCGGGCCTTAGGCCGATGGCAATATCCAGCTCGCCGCTCGCAAGCAAAGACTGAACGGCGGCGGCGGCGACTTCGCCGATTTCGACCGAAACGCCCCAACGCCTTCCCAGCTCGTTGGCAAGCGCGCGATTGAGCGCGGCAAGGCGCTCGCGGCTGCTTGAGCTAATCGCCCTGTCGTCGGCCACGGCGCCGACGCGCAAGACACCGGCGCGCAAAACATGCGGCAGTGTGTAACGGCTGGGGTCGCTTCGCTCGCCAGCATACTGCGCCGGGCTCAGCTCGTCGCCTATGCCGTCCCAAAGCGCGATGAGATCTTGCGGGAATTCGTCTTCTGGAAAGTATTCGCGATGCAGCGCCTGCAGGCGCGCGTCTTTCGCCAGCAGTTGAATGCTATGGCTGAGCAACTGCCGCATGGCGCCGTCAGCCCGCCTGACGGCGAATGCGCGTGGTTCTTCCACAAGGGCGTCGTCAAGGATCCGAACGCGGTCTGCATACTCCTGCGAAACAGCCAATAGCTTCTGCTCTTCCGCGGCCAAGCCCTCGGTTTCGCCGCCAGCCAAAGCGGCGAAGGCGCGATCCAAGGTCAGATAGTATTTTAGATTCAAGCTGGAGTCGAGCCGCGCGCTCCACAGGCTCAGGGCCTTTTCCGTTCGCGTGCCGACAACGTAGCCGACGAGATGCTCCCTCAGATCGCGCACTGATTCGTATGGGCTATCCGCCCGCGCCATCATCGCTTGCCTGCCCCTCAAATAGCTGTGGCTGAAGGCGACCCGCTCGTCCAGATCGCGGTAGCGCACAAAGGCCGCGGCGACGGCGTGAACCTGGCCCCGGTTCAGTTTATCCAGCGCGTTCTCTCTCGTGACCTGAACGAACTCGACTTCGCTGCCCCAGGTTTCCGCGATAAGACGGATCAGGTCAATGTCGAAGCCGCGCAAATCACCCTGGAGAGTAAACTCGCTGTACGGCGGTTCATTGTAAAGCACACCGGCTTTGAAAACGCCGTTGGCGATGATATCAGCCACTGCCGACTCATTTGCCAAGGCGCCAGGCAATTCTTGATCCTCATCTAGCGGGACCAGCGTCGGCACGGTCAGCGTTGGTATGGGCCTGGGCGCCTGAGCGGCTGACCAGGAGAGCAAGGCCGTGGTCATCACAAGTACAAATATGCAGGGCGCGGTCGTTTTCATGGGCTTTAACGATAGAGGTTGTTGGCGGCAATGTACGCCAGCACCTTGTCGGGCACCAGATAACGCACGCTGAGGTTCTGCCGGATGCGTCGTACAACATAAGTCGAGGAGAGCCAAATGCTGAGCATAGGCACGTCGACGATGTCAACATGATTCGACAGATCGGGCAAGACTTCGTCGTGCATGTCGGCGGAAATGTTTTCGTCAGCGCGTTTCATCACAGCAAGCCGGCAACACTGATAGAGTTGCTGGGCTCGCTCCCAAGTCGGTAAAGAGCGAAGGTTATCGCCTCCCATTACAAAATACAGATCAGCCTGCGGGTACTCGGCGCGGATGAGTTTCACCGTATCGGCTGAATAATGCGGTCCGTCTCGGTCGACATCGACGCGTGAAATACTAAAGCGCGGATTGTCTTCAATTGCGAGTTCAAGCATGGCCAGGCGATGGGCAAAGGGCAGTCGGATTTCCCCCTTTTTCACTGGGTGGTCGGCGACCGGGACGAAGAGAATGTGATCCATCCGCAGGCTTTCGCGGCTGTATTCGGCCAGGATCAGATGGCCCATCTGCGGCGGGTCAAAGCTGCCGCCCAAGATGCCGATTCGCTGTTTCCTCAATCGGACCACTCCAATTCAAAGTCGCCGATGAAAACCGTATCGCCATTTCGCACGCCCGCCTGCGCCAGCGCATCCGCGACGCCAAGGGCTTCCAGCGTTTTGTGGAAGCGCAGCACCGCTTCGTCATAATCCCAATAGGTCATCGCGGCGGCGCGCTCAATGCGATCGCCTCGGATATAGTAGACGCCGCCTTCCGCCACCAGCTCGAAGGGCGCCGCCTCGTCTTCCAGCTCGTAGGTCGGCGTCTCGACCGGCGCCGGCAATTCACGCGGCGGCAGCCTGCTGGCTCGTTCAAAGACGCGCTGTACCAAAAGCCTAACGTTCTCGCGCGTCAAAGCCGAAATAGCAATCGGATCATGGATATCCCGCTCGCTTAGAGTCTCCTGCAAGAGGTCCCAGTATTCGCGCGCCTCGGGCAAATCAATTTTGTTGACGGCCACGATTTCGGGCCGCGAGGCCAAGTCCGCGTCAAATAGCGCCAACTCAGACCTGATTTGATTGTAGTCGGCTACGGGATCGGCGGCGGCGCCGTCCAGAATGTGCACGATGATTCGGGTCCGCTGGACGTGGCGCAGGAAGGCATGACCCAGGCCCAAGCCAAGATGAGCGCCTTCTATCAAGCCGGGAATATCGGCGAAGACCAGGTCCTTGTTGTCGTAGATGACCGCGCCCAGATTGGGCTCGAGGGTAGTAAAGGGATAATCCGCGATCTTGGGCTTGGCATTACTCACGACCGACAGCAAAGTAGATTTGCCCGCGTTGGGCAGGCCCACAAGGGCAACATCGGCGATCAGCTTCAACTCTAGCGTAAGCCAGCGTTCAATGCCGGGTTCGCCTTTTTCCGCCATTCGCGGCGCCTGATTCGCCGCCGACCGGAAATGCGAGTTTCCGCGTCCGCCGCGCCCGCCGCGCGCCACCGTGACCTCAGCTTCATCAGAGACCAGATCCGCGATGAGCCCGCCAGTGTCGGCATCGCGCGCAAGCGTGCCTGGCGGCACACTTACGACGAGCCGGTCGGCATGCGCCCCGGCCTTGTTGCTCGAGCCGCCCTTGACTCCATCGCCGGCTCTGAAATGGACGCGTTTGCGGAAAAAGAAGAGCGTATTGAGGCTGGCGTCCGCCTTGAGTACGACATCGCCGCCACGCCCGCCGTTGCCGCCGGAAGGTCCGCCGCGCGGCACGAACTTTTCGCGGCGGAAGGACACCATGCCGTCGCCGCCCTTGCCGCTTGCCACGAAGATCTTGGCTTCATCAACCAGCATGATTGCCTGCCACAGATTTGGAAGCCCGCACGGAAAGCCAAGAATACATCAGATTGAATGCCGCGTGTAGCCGGAATGGACACCGCGGTCGTTCTGGTACCCGGTCTACAATCTGTATGAGGGATGCCAACAATAGACCTTATAATCTAGTAGCAGCCAACGTTCAGTTAGTGACGAGTGCAGCGGCGGGAATATCCGCCTGGCGACAGCGAAGGACCCCATCATTGATCGACAGAATACGCTGGCAAGGGCATGGCAGCTTTGCCATTGACGCGAGCCCAGCCATTCAGATCGCGCCCTGGCGCGTTCTCAAGCGCGAATCCGCGCCTGATGTGATCCTGATCGGCCACGAGCACTATGACCACTGCTCGCCGGCCGATGTCGAAAAGATCCGCGCTGAGCATACCGTCATAATCGGCAACGAGACAGTCGCTCGCATCATAGACGGCGCTGTTATTTTGCGAGAGTGGCAGAGCATCAGCGTCGGCCGCGCGAGCATTACGGCAGTGCCGGCCTATTCGCCAAGCGATCCCCGCCATCCGCCAGAGGCTCGCGGGCTGGGATTCGTAATTTCGCTCGATTACTATGACATCTATTACGTCGGCGATTCGGAGCTCGTGCCAGATATGGCGCATCTGCGTCCGGATATTGTGCTCCTGCCGATTGATGGCTACGGGCGCCTTTCATTAGAGCAAGCGCTGCGTCTAGTAGACATGATGCAGCCGCGCTGGGCGATTCCCTACAATTGGGGCGGCGCCGGCGAAGAAGCGACCCAGCTTGACGCGCAGAGCTTCAAGAGCCAAGTTTCAGGAAAGACCGAGGCGATTCTGCTGCCGGTGACGCAGTAATGGAATTGTGGCTGCCAGGCGACAGACACAGTGCCAAGCAAGTCAAGTTGCAGCTGATTGGAAAATGCGGTGAGAACGGGCGAGCCACCGGCTTGACCGTACAACTGGTCGATTAATTGACAAACTCTATCATAAGCCGGTCATTCTCATATTGCGGGTGGATGTACTGAGTTCAGGCAGCCGAGTCAATCGGATCGGACATGGCAATGACCTGGCCATCGCTGGAGAAGATTCGCGGTTTCTCCTCGCCGCGGATGACCGTTTCGCCGATCACGACCTTGGTGATGTCCTTGCGGCTGGGCGCCTCGAACATGACATCAAGCAAACAGGATTCGATGATCGAGCGCAAGCCGCGCGCGCCGGTTTCGCGTTCGATCGCCATTTCGGCGGCCGCCTGCAGCGCCTCCGACTCGAATATCAATTCAACATCGTCAAGCGAAAGCAAATGCTCGTACTGTCTAATCAGCGCATTCTTCGGTTCGATCATGATGCGGACGAGGTCGTCAAGTTCCAGCGGCTGCAGGGCGACGATCACGGGCAAGCGCCCGACCATTTCCGGTATCATGCCATGCTGGACCAGATCCTCGGGCGATACCTCGCTTAGAAGATTCGTTTTCTCGCGCGCGGAGTTTTCTTGCTGCGCGCCAAAGCCCATCTTGCTCTTTAAGCCGATCCGACGCCGGATCACTTCGTCCAGTCCCGCGAAAGTACCGCCAACGATGAAGAGTATATTGCGCGTATCGATTTGCAGAAAGTCTTGATGCGGGTGCTTGCGCCCGCCCTGCGGCGGCACATTCGCCAAGGTGCCTTCGAGGATCTTGAGCAGCGCCTGCTGCACGCCTTCGCCGGAGACATCGCGCGTGATCGATGGGTTCGAGTTTGATTTGCGCGAGATCTTGTCGATCTCGTCTATGTAAATGATGCCGCGCTCGGCGCGCGCGATATTGCCGTCGGCGGCTTGAATTAGACGCAGCAAGATATTCTCGACGTCCTCGCCGACATAGCCGGCTTCCGTCAAGGCGGTCGCGTCGGTGATGACTATTGGCACATCGAGGATTCGCGCCAGCGTCTGCGCCAGCAGCGTCTTGCCGCAGCCTGTCGGACCCGCCAGCAAGATGTTGCTCTTGTCCAGCTCCACATCCTGGGGCGCGTCGGCCGATTGAATGCGCTTGTAATGATTGTACACGGCGACGCTGAGGACGCGCTTGGCCTCCTGCTGGCCGATCACGTACTCATCAAGGCGCGCGGTGATTTCGCGAGGAGACAGCGTCAACTCGAATACGGCATTGTCTTCGGCCTCCCGCTCGTCACCGTCTTCTTCATTCAGCAGATTATGGCAGAGCTCGACGCAGTAATTGCAAATGTAGATGTGTTCGGGTCCGGCGATCAGTCGATCGACCTCGTCGTGCGTGCGGTTGCAGAAATTGCATCGATGTTTGATGGGCGAAAAACTCACATCAAGCCCCTTCCTCTTCGCGGGCTACAGTGAGCAATACGGAGTCGACCAGGCCAAAATCGGCCGCCTCCTGCGCCGTCATGTAGACATCGCGATCAGTTACTCGCTCAACTTCTTCCGTCGTCTTGCCCGTGTGTTTGACGAAGATGTCGATGATGCGCTTCTTTAGGCGTACGATCTCTTCAGCCTGGATGACGATGTCGGAAGCCTGTCCCTGCGCGCCGCCCAGGGGCTGGTGCATGTGAATAGTCGCGTTCGGAAGCGCAAGGCGCAGGCCGTTTTCGCCAGCCGCCAGCAGCACCGTGCCGAAGCTCGCCGTGATGCCAACGGCAGCCGTGCTGACCGGCGCCGCGATCTGCTGCATGCAGTCATAAATGGCCAAGCCGGAATACACAGCTCCGCCCGGCGAATTTATATACATCTGAATCCGGCGGTCGGGACCCTCACGCTCCAGAAACAAAAGTTGCGCCACGATCAGGTTCGCGATCTGGTCGTTGATGGCGGTGCCAACAAATACAATCCGTTCCTTGAGCAGGAGGGAGTAGATATCATAAGCCCGTTCGCCGCGGCTCCCCTGCTCGATCACCATGGGTATCACATTATGGATGGGGTTCATTCGCGTTTGCGCACCTTTCTTTCGTATCAGCGCAATACAGCCGCCGAGTCTGGCATCGTCGATCTACTCTTCGGCCCGCTGCGTCTCAATGGCAGGCTGCGCTTCCAAATGCGAGGCGCCGTCGCTTTGCGCCCCGTCGTCGCGCTCCGTCTCGCTTTCGGCCGCATCATCTTTGTCGGTGGCGGCGTCCTCGGCCCGATAGCGCCTCAACCTTTCGCTGCGGTCGCGCGCGCGTTCGGCGTCGGCAGCCAGCCTGGAATCGAATTCCTCCAATGCGACGGCTGGATCTTGGCCACGGCCAATCGCCAGTAGGTGGGCATTCAGGCGATTCATCATGAGCTCGTTACGGGCGTTCCCGCGCATTTGCGGCGTGTCAAAGAGTTTGCGCAACTCCGGGCCCGGACCGTAACGGGCAATGACGCTATCAAGTCTGGTATCGATCTGATCTTCTGTGATCTCGACATCCAGCGCGTCAAACAGTTCGCGCAAGACCAGGTTTTGCCGCAAACCCTGAGTCGCCTGCTCGCGATACTCTTCCCGCAGAGCGTCCATCGTACTGTTGGACATCCGCAAGTATTGGTCCAGGCTGAGCTTGCGCTGTTTTAAATTCGCCTCGAACTCGCCAACCATGTCATCGATTCCTTCGGTCAGCATGACATCCGGATAGGCTATCTCGGCGCCGTCCACGATCAAGTCCAGCACGCTGGCGCTGTATTCCGACCTGGCATCATCGAGAGCAATTCTCGTCATTTCGTCGCGTATGGATTGGCGCAGGCCGGCAAGATCGGATTCTTCATCGCCACGCTCGCGGCTCATGCGCCTGGCGAATTCGTCATCCATTTCCGGAATGGCTATCGCCTCGATATCTTTGATGGTGACGACAAAGCTCACTTGACGCCCGATGATGGTTTCTTCCACGTCATCGTCGGGGATCGTCAGTTCAAATTCGACATCGCTGCCGCGCTCGACGCCGATGAGATTGCCGACGAACCCGTGGATAAATGGATCTTCGTTTGGATCCAAGATAATTTGCGTATGGTCATCCTTGACGAAGGTATCGCCCTTTCTCGGCACATAGGGCTCCGGCGGCCCATCGGCTTCGGTCTCGTCAGCCTGGTCGTCGCCAGCGGTAAGGGCATCCTCTATTGCGACCGCCTCCGCTTCGTCTGGCGGATCGCCATCCACAAACTCGCTGTCCACCGCGATGGTCACGCGATGGCCCGGGCCCGCGACATCGATTTCGTCGTCGAGCACTTCGACCTGTCCCATTTGCAGATGCTTCAAGCCGTAATCGATCTCACCGTCGCCCACCTCCGGCTCTTCAAAGTCGAGGCGGACGTCCAAATAATCACATAGGTCTACTTCGGGCTGCAAGGGAACTGAGAAAACAAATGTTGGCGTCGGCTCAGATTTGAAGTCTTCGAAAGCGCCGGGACCATAGGGCGCAACATCCGCTTCGTCCAGCGCCTGTTTGTATAGATCGTCGCCGAGCGCTTCCAGCGCTTCTTCGAGAATGGCGCCCTCGCCGACATATTGCGCAACCAGCCGGTAGGGCGCTTTGCCTTTGCGAAAGCCCTTGATTCGCACCTGTCGCGAGATCTTGCGAGCGGCTTGGCGCTTGGCTTCCTCCAATTGATCCGTCTCAATCTCTATGGTGAACTGCGCTCGGTGGTTGTCAATGCGTTCAGTCTGCAAGTTCAAGATGCGTTCCTTGCGTTAGGGTGAGATTGATTGCAATGCGATCGGCAATCGGCAAGCCAGTGATCGCGCGTACTCAGAAAACGTAAAGGCGCGAGACGCGCCCTTCGAGCAGTAGCGTAATGAGGAAGGAGGGACTCGAACCCTCACCTCAAAGAGACATGATCCTAAGTCATGCGCGTCTGCCAATTCCGCCACTTCCTCAAGGCCTATGCTACCCTCGCATTATAGTATTTCATCAAAGGCGCTACAAGGGGCGAACCCTATTGCAGCTCGACGCCGGAAACGTCAGACACATCGATGCCGCTGACCTGACCGAGCACGCTCTGAATGATCAATTGCGCAAACCGGAAAAGCGCCTGCATCTGCGCGATGCGATCCAGGTAGAGCCGCGCTAGAATCTGTTGATCGGGCGGCAGCTCAGAGAGCGCGCTGGAGATGCGCAGGCGGTTTTCTTCCATCACAGCCAGAGCCCGTTCCACGTCGCGCAGTTCGCGTCCGCTTAGAATATTGGAGAAGATTTGCCAGAAATCGGTTTCCGCCTGATAGTATTTGCGCCGCCCGCCGCCGCGCGCCCAGACCTGGCGCACCATGCCCATATGCTCTAGCGATCGCATATTGGTGCTCACGCTCGCCTTGGAGATCCCCAGGCGACTCATCATATCGTCCAGCGAGAGGGGTTCGGCGCTTAGCAGCAAGCTGCCGTATAACTGACCCATAACCTTGTTAAAGCCGAAGTAATCGGCCAGCTGGCCCAAGCCGTCCAACATGCTGTCGTGGACGATCTGCAAGTCGCTAGCCAGCTGTCTGTTGTTGGCGCTCTTGTCGCCCGTTTCGCCCGTCATGATCTTCAATCCGGCGCATTTCCGCCGCCATTGTAGCATTGCGCCGCCGCCCATACAAGCGAGCCGGCTCGGCGCTCAGTCCTTCAAGCCTGCGGGATCCGAACACCGGCTTCGCCTCCATTCGCAGCCAGTTCTCTAGCGCTGAATTCGGTCGAATGGTATCATGGTCTTTTGTATAAAGTTTCACAAGCGCAGACACGAGGCGCGCACTTCAATGTCGGTGAACCCGCCCCCTGCGATTCCGGATATCGTTATCGGCCGACTGCCGCTCTATTTGCGCGCGCTCCGACGCTTGCAACAGGAGAATAAAACCGTTACATCGTCGCATGAACTGGGCAATCGGCTTGACATCAGTTCGGCGCAAATCCGCAAGGATCTTTCGCATTTTGGCGGTTTCGGCAAGCAGGGCACCGGCTATCAGATCGCATTCCTGGTCGACAAGCTGCAAGATGTTTTGCACGTCAACCAGGAGTGGATGGTGGTGGTGGTGGGCGCTGGCAATCTGGGCATGGCGATTTCACACTATCGCGGTTTCCAGGATCGGGGTTTTCGCATCGCCCATCTATTTGATGTCAGCCCGCAAAAGATCGGCGAGCGAATTGGCGAATTCGTAGTGCAGCCGGTTCGCTCAATGCGAGACATCATTCGGCGGGAAAACATCAAGATTGCAATGCTGGCTGTACCGGCGGAAGACGCGCAAGGCGTCGCCGATCAGCTGGTGGAAGCGGGCGTCGAGGCCATCCTGAATTACGCCCCGATCAATATCATCGTGCCGCCCGCTGTGCAAATCCAGTATATTGACCCGGTCACGCATTTGCAGCACATGACCTACTACCTCGCAGACTGAGGGGTGAACAGCCTCTCGGTCGCCAAAAGCGAAGCTATTAAATTAGAAGTAATTGGTCTGCGCCAGCCGCCGCATTATCGCGGGGTCTTCCAGCGCGCGGCCGCAGCCTACGACCACATTGATCAGCGGATTATCGGCTTGGTAGACAGGAACGCCGGTCTCGCGCGTCAGATAACTGTCGATGCCGCGCAAGAGGGCGCCGCCGCCGGTCAAGACGATGCCGCGGTCAATGATATCGGATGACAGCTCGGGCGGCGTCGTCGAGAGCACGGCTTTGACGACGCTGGCGATTTGACTCAAGGGCTCAGCCAAGGCCTCCACCACTTCCCCGGTCGTCACGCGCACGGTGCGCGGCAAGCCGGAGACATTGTCGCGCCCCTGGATCTCCATCGCCATTTCCTGCGGCTGATCGACGGCGGCGCCAATCTGAATCTTGATCGACTCGGCGGTGGGTTGGCCAACGGTCAAGTTGTATTTGCGGCGGACGTAGCTGATGATGCCGTCGTCCAGGCGCAAGCCGCCGACGCGCCCGCTCTCAGCCCGAACGATGTTGTTCATCGTCAGAACAGCCGCCTCGGTGATGCCGCCGCCGATATTGACCACCATCCCGCCGGCTGGCGTGCCAACTGGCAGCCCAGCGCCCAGCGCCGAGGCCAAGGGTTCCCACATCAGCTGCACCTCGCGCGCGCCCGCCGCCAGTATCGCTTCGCGCACGGCGCGCTTTTCCACGCTGGTCGCGCCGAAGGGCACGGACACCATCACCGAGGGGCGAAACAGTCGGATGCGCCCGGCGATCTTGCCAAAGAAATATTCGAGCATCGCTTCGGTCACTTCGTAATCGGCGATGACTCCGTTCTGCAAGGGGCGCATGACCTGGATATCTTCGTCATCGACTCGTCCCAGCATTTCACGCGCCGGATTGCCAAAGTCGACAATTCGCTCTTCCTCCGCCAGCAGCGCCACGAGAGACGGCTCCTGCAGAACGATACGGCCGCTGTCGTAAATCAGAACATTCACCGTACCCAAGTCGACGCCGAGTTGTTTGCCGAAGCGAGGCATTCCCAATCCCTAGCCATATAGCGGGCTACGCCAGCAACAACTCTATTCTACTGCAAAATAGAAAACCCGGACCGCGTTCGCGGCGCCGGGTGCTGTTCACAGTAGTTGCGAGTTAGTTGCGCGAAATTGATTTAAGATTTATGGCGAGTGGGACGAGCCGCCGGCTCGCCCGTACGCACTTTGGACAATCTTGGAGATTTCGCTTATGCTGTGAACATTCTCATTACCTGCTCGGTATTGTTTCCGCAGTGCCAGAAATTCGCGGACGCGCCTAGATCTCGTCGCCCTCCTCATCGAGAATTCGCAGTCCCGAGCCGCGACTGCGAATCTTCTGGCTGATGCGCAGGGCCAGGTTCGCCCGCCGCAGCGCCATCAGCGCTTCGCGATTCTCGGCTTCCGATGGCGCCTCGTCCAAGGCTTGCCGCGCGTGCTCGCGCGCTGCCTGGGCTTTTTCCAAGTCAAGGGCGTAAGACGATTCAGCCAGATCGGCCAGGACCACGACCTTGTCGGGCCGAACATCGACGACGCCGCCGTAAATGGCGAAGCGTTCTTCGGCGGCGCCCTTGCGCACAACCAGTTCGCCGAAGGTCAGCGTCGTCAACACGGGCGCATGATTTGGCAGCACGCCCATCTCGCCTTCCACCGCCGGCACCATGACGATATCGGCCTCCGGCTCGTCGAAGACTCTTTTTTCCTGGGTCACCAATTCAACATGAATCGGCATTCGCGCCTCCCTCGCAGCCTACGAACTTAAGCCTGTCTAATTGCCTGGGTCACCAACTCAACGTGAATCGGCATGGGTTCTCCTAAGCGGCGTCGCGGCTTTCGTAGCGTTCGAGCACATCTTCAATGCCGCCGCACATGTAGAAGTCCTGTTCGGGAATGTGATCGACTTCGCCCTCCAAAATCATGCGGAAGCCGCGAACCGTGTCTTTGATGGTCACGTAGCGCCCCGCCTGACCCGTGAATTGCTCGGCGACAACCATGGGCTGGCTGAGGAAGTTTTCCATTTTGCGCGCGCGCGCAACCAGCACTTTGTCGTCATCAGAGAGTTCTTCCACGCCGAGGATCGCGATGATGTCCTGCAAGTCCTTATAGCGCTGGAGCACCTGCTGCACTTCGCGCGCGGTTGTGTAGTGGTCTTCGCCGACAACTTCCGGCTGCAGAATATTGCTGGTGCTCGCCAGCGGATCGACCGCCGGGAAAAGACCGCGCGCCGCGATCGAGCGTTCCAGGGCGATGGTGCTGTCCAGATGCGTGAAGACGGCGACCGGCGCCGGATCGGAATAGTCGTCCGCCGGCACATAGACCGCCTGCATGGACGTGATTGAGCCGCTGCGCGTCGAGGTGATGCGTTCCTGCAGCATGCCCATTTCCTCGCCCAGATTCGGCTGATAGCCGACCGCCGACGGCATCCGCCCCAAAAGCGCCGATACCTCCGCGCCAGCCAGCGAGTAGCGAAAGATATTGTCGATGAAAATGAGGACGTCGCGACCCTGATCGCGGAAATGCTCGGCCATTGTCAAACCTGACAAGCCAACGCGCAGGCGCACGCCAGGCGGCTCGTTCATCTGCCCGAAGACCATCGCCAGCTTGTCGAGCACATTCGCTTCCTTCATCTCGTGGTAAAGGTCAGTGCCTTCGCGCGTGCGCTCGCCGACGCCGGCGAATACGGACAAGCCATCGTGCTGAGTGGCGATTGAGTTGATCAGCTCTTGAATGGTGACGGTTTTGCCGACGCCGGCGCCGCCAAAGATGCCGGTCTTGCCGCCCTTGGTCATGGGCGCGACCAGATCAATGACTTTCATGCCGGTCTCGAAGACTTCAATCGTGGGCGACTGATCCTCGAACGATGGCGCGTCCGCATGGATCGGGCGCCGCTCGGAGGCCTCCGGCACGGCCTCGCCCATGTCAATCGGACGACCCAACACATTGAAGATTCGCCCCAGGGTCGGGTCGCCCACCGGCACGGCGATCGGCTGCCCGGTCGCGTAGGCGGCGGCGCCGCGCGCGAGGCCATCGGTGGAGTCCATCGCCACCGTGCGGACGGCGCTGTCGCCGAGGTGCAATTCGACCTCGAGGATCAGGTTGTCTTCGCCCTCGCGCGGCACTTCCACCGCGTCGAAGATATCCGGCAACTCGCCCGCGGGAAACTCAACATCAACGACATTGCCGAGCACCTGGGTCACCGTTCCTTGAATCTCCGCCATCGCTTCCACTCCTTAGATGAATCCTATGACTGCCATTCCGGCGTCGACCGCTTAGGCGCCGGGCAGCTGTTCTTTCATTTCGCTCAGGTCGAGAATGTCGGCGGCGGTGCTGTCAATCGCCTGCTGCAAGGCGTTGGCGCCGCCAACAATATCGAGTATCTCGGCGGTAATCTCGGCCTGGCGCGCCTTGTTGTATTGCAGAGTCAAGTCAGCGGTCAGCTGGGTGGCGTTGTCGGTCGCGTTCTTCATCGCCGCCATGCGCGCCGCATGTTCGCTCGCCTGCGCTTCCAAGAGCGCTTGATACAACTGCAGCTCGGTGAAGCGCGGCACAATTTCATCGACGACGGCGGCCGCGCTCGGTTCATATTCGTAGTTCTGGGTTCCGCCGCTCACCGCAGCGACATCCTTCACGTATTCGGCGGCGACTTGCTCGGCGACGGTGTGCGTCGTCAAGGGCAGCCAGCCCAAAACCGCGGGACGCTGCGCCAGCATATTGATGAAATCGGTGTAGGCGATCAAAACCTCGTCAACCTCGCCCTCCAGATAGGCGTCCATGGCGATGCGAGCGATTGGCGTGATATCCGAGACCTGTGGTTCAGCCGACAGATCGGTGAATGAAGCGACGATGTTGGCGCCTTGCCGCGCCAGCGAGTCCCGCCCTTTGCGCCCGACAGTCACATAATCGACTGGCTTGCCCAGCCGCGTCGCGAAGCGCTGCGCCACGCGCAGGATATTGGTGTTGTAGGCGCCGGCCAGCCCGCGATCGGAGGTGATGACAACGACCATCACCTTGTTGATTTCTTCACGCTCGGTCAAGAGCGGATGCAAGGGCAGGTTCTTGCTGGCCGCCTGGACGTTTACCAGGATCTCCCAAGCCTTCTCAGCATAGATGCGGCTGGCGAGCGCACGCGCCTGCGCGCGGCGGACGCGCGACGCCGAAACCGCCTCCAGCGCCCGCGTGATTTGCGCGATATTCCTGACGCTGCGGATGCGATTCTTGACTTCCCGAAGCGTGGGCATTCAGCGTCTCCTTTCGCCAGCCGAAGGCGACACTAGGACCAAGCCTCGTTGAAGGTCGTAATCGCTGTATCGAGCTTTTGCTGGATCTCGTCGCCGGCGCGTTCGTTGCGATTCTCGCGGATGAACTCGCCGGTGTCCGCGAATTGCGTGCGGAAGGAGCGCAGGAATTCTTCTTTCCAAGCCAGCATGCGTTCGACCGGGACAGCGTCCGTGAGACCGCTGGTGCCGGCGTAGGTCAGCGCCACCTGGTCGTCAAGCGAGAGCGTCTGATACTGCACCTGCTTAAAGAGTTCGGTCAAACGCAAGCCGCGATCGAGCTGCTGCTGGGTCGCCTTGTCCAGGTTGGAGCCGAATTGCGCGAAAGCCGCCAGATCACGGAATTGCGCCATCTGCAGCTTCAAGCCGCCAGCGACATCTTTCATCGCGCGCGTTTGGGCGGCGCTGCCGACGCGGCTGACGCTGATGCCGGTGTTGAGCGCGGGGCGCAAACCGGCGTTGAACAGTTCCGATTCGAGATAGATTTGGCCATCGGTGATCGATATGACATTGGTGGGAATGAAAGCCGACACATCGCCCAGCAGCGTTTCAATGACCGGCAGCGCGGTCAAGCTGCCGCCGCCGCGTTCATCGCTGAGTTGGGCGGCGCGCTCCAGCAGGCGGCTGTGCAAATAAAAGACATCGCCCGGGAAAGCCTCGCGGCCCGGCGGGCGCCGCATCAAGAGCGAAACTTGGCGATAGGCGTTGGCATGCTTGGACAGATCGTCATAAATGACGAGGGCGTCCTTGCTGTTCTCCATGAACCACTCGCCGATTGCGCAGCCCGAATAGGGAGATAGATACTGCAGCGCAGCCGCATCGGAGGCTGAGGCGACCACGAGGGTGGTGTATTCCATGGCGCCCTCGCGCTCAAGCGTCTCGCGGATGCGGGCTACCTCGCCGCGGCGCTTGCCGATGGCGACGTAAATGCAATACATATCCTCGCCCTGCTGATTGACGATCGTATCGAGCGCCAGCGCCGTCTTGCCGGTCTGGCGGTCGCCAATGATCAATTCGCGCTGCCCGCGGCCAATCGGGATCATCGTGTCAATCGCGAGGATGCCTGTCTGCACCGGGCGATCGACGCTGCGCCGCTCCATCACGCCGGGCGCGATGCGCTCGATATTGTAATACTCGTCGAACTCCACCGGACCGCGGCCGTCAATCGGCTGACCCAAAGCGTCGACGACGCGGCCGACCAGACCCATGCCAACCGGCACAGACGCGATACGCCCAAGAGCGCTTACGGAATCGCCTTCCTGGATGTCATCGTAGGCGCCCATGATGATGACGCCGACGTTGTCCTTCTCCAGGTTAAAGGCGATGCCGGCGACGCCGTTCTCGAATTGAACCAGTTCGTTATAGCGCACATTGTCGAGGCCCGAGATGCGCGCGATGCCATCGCCGACTTCCTCGACATAGCCGACCTCGACCGTTTCGAGCCGACCCAACTCGATTTCATTTATCTGCTCCAGAATTGATTCATAGATATTGTCTGCCATTCACAGGCTCCTTGCGTTAGCGCCTAGCCGGGCGGGGCCTCAATCTACGGTTATGGGCGCTTGACCGGAATACGATCGGTTCCAGCCATGAAGCGCGCTGGTACGGTCGGACGAAGCTCCCGCTTAGTGTAGCGCAGTTGCCGGGGTTTGTCTATATTTTCACAATCGGATTTCGGCTTGGGCAGCAAGAGCGTTCAAGACAAATTGAGACGGCGCGAATCAAGGCGGCCGCGAATCAGATTTAGATTACGCGCCCAAGGCTTGCGAGCGCCGATAAGCAGCCCAGACCCCCTCCGAAAGCACCGTGCGCAGGCCGCCCTTCTCCATCTCGTGCAGCGCCGCCGCCGTCGTGCCGCCGGGGCTAGTCACTTGATTGCGCAATTCGGCCGGATGCAAGCCCGATTGCCGCGCATAGAGCACAGAACCAAGCAGCGTCTGCGTCACCAGCTTCTCGGCGTCGCGCCGCGCGAAACCCATGTGGACGCCGGCGTCGACCAGCGCTTCCATGAACATAAACACATAGGCGGGTCCGGAACCGCTGAGCGCCGTCGCCATATCAAGAAAGCTCTCGTCAGAGGCATAGATATGCTCGCCCAAGGCGCCCAGCAAAGCCTCCGTTTGCGCTCGCTGTTCGGCGCCGACATCGGATGAAGCGGTCCAGACGGTGATGCCCTGCCCGATCTGACCCGGCGTATTGGGCATGGAGCGCACGACGCGCGCGTTCAAAAGATTCTCCGCGATCGTCTGAATCGGCAGTCCGGCGACAATGCTGACGATCAGGCGAGTTCCGTCAACCTGCCCGCGCAATTCTGGCAGCACGACGCCCATCACCTGCGGTTTCACCGAGAGCACGAGCACATCGGCGCCGCGCGCCGCTTCACTGTTGTCGGTCGTGATCTCGATTTGGTAACGATCGCGCAGCGCCCGCAGATGCTCCGCGCGCGGATCAGCGGCGACGATGCTGGATGGCGGCAGCAGCTGCTGGCTGAGCAGCCCTTTGACCATCGCTTCGCCCATCACGCCGGCGCCGACAAATGCAATCTTCTCGCCATTAAATGCCATGTTCAGTCCTCAATTGCTGCGATTATCTTCATCAAAGTAGCGGCTCAAGAGATAAAAGCTGCGGGATCGGCCCTCAAAATCGCCGCTGACGAAATCGGTAACGATGTAACCGCTGGCAAACATCTGCGGAAAGACATCGCGGATATGGAAGCGCCAGGCGTCGGCCAGCTTGCGCTCGGCCGCTTCGAGCGCGCGAAAGTCACGCGGAATCTCAACGAGCGCGAAAGTTGAATTCGGCACTGTGGTCATGCCGCGCGGGCGCAGCCAGTCACCGGAGCCGTCGGCTCGATTCACGATCGGCGCGCTGACGTCAAAATACTGTTGCAGCGTCAATTCGCTGCCCGCCCCTTTCGCCCGTTCTTTTACGCGCCGCTGCGTAATCCACCACTCGACGACTAGCCGATCGGAGCGCAAACTCAGCGCCTCATCCAACCCAAAATAGTTGACCGCATATCGCTGCGTGACGCCGCCCAATTTGCGAATGTTGAGATGCGCGTTCGGCGCGAGCAGCGGGTCAACCGTCCAGGTAACCAGCCGTATCGCCTGCTTTAGCGCCAAATCGCGCTGCGCCATTTTCAAGCGGAAGCCAATGTTTTTGCCGCGATACCGCGGCTGCACAACCATACGTTTGGACATGATCAGCAGATTGGCCATCGCCGGTCTGGCGTCGGGCGCTTCGACATCGATATCGGTGCCGATGAATCCCATCAAAAGGCCGACGAGGTTTTCGCCATCGTAGGCGCCCAGAACATGCCCGCCGTAATGCGCGATGGAGTGGAGCATATGGCGTGGCACCAAATTGCCGGCGTCTTCCCCCCAATACATTTTCTGCAGCTCGACCGCCTTGTCGTGGTCGGCCGCTTTCAGCAGACGTCTGATTTCTATCGCCTTCATAGGTTGATCCTGCTGGTCAGAAGCGCCGCGGCCGCGGCCGGAAAGAAGCGCGCGCGGACTCAAACAGATGAGCGCGTTCCGGCAAGTAACGCAGCAAGGCGTCTTCGAAACGCCGCGGCTGGAATCCAAAGTGATCATAGGCGCTGCCCAAGGGCGCGGTGCGGTTGGCGGCCAAAATGTCCAGCCATTGCCCGGTCATCAGCGAACGCGGCAATACCCGGCTGTAAACGGCGGTGACCCAACGCAAGAAATAAGGCGGCACGCCAATAATCGGGCGCCGCATACCGGTCACGCGCATGACCGTTAGAATCAGATCCCGCAGCGACAGATATTCCGGACCGCCAATCTCGACCGTTGCATCCACCAGCCGTATGCGGTCGAGACTACGATATATGGCTTCTACCAGGTCGTCAATATAGATGGGATGCAGGACGATCTCGCCATGACCCGGCATCAAGAAAAAAGCCGGGTTTATCCGCAGCATGCTGGCGACGTGATTGACAAAGGCGTCATCCGGCGCGAAGACGATGCCGCTTCGAATGATCGTATAGGCGACGCCGCTGTTTCGCAGCAGGTCCTCAACCTCGCCCTTCGCGCGATGCAAGGTGTAGGCGGACGAAGGCGCCGCTCCCAAGTGGCTAAGCGTGATGATGCGCCCGACGCGCGCCGCCCGCGCAACCGCGGCCAGGGCGCGAGCGCCGGCCAGCTCGACTCGTTCCAGATCGCGCCGTCGGCCCCACCATTGGGCGTTTTCCAAATGGATTACGGCGTGGCAGCCGCTTACCGCGCGAAAGAGGGCTTCCTCGTCCAGGACGTTGCCCGTGAGGATCTCGGGCGCCTGCGGATCGGACATATTCCAGGGCGGGCGCCGCACCTGCCTTTCGGGCAGCAGCACGCGAGTGGGCACAGCTTCTCTCATCAAGCGGTTTACCAGGTGACGCCCCACCAAGCCTGTCGCGCCCGTTATCAAAATCACCGCGTCTCGCCGCTTTCCCGCGACTCGATTGCCGCTGCCGCCCAGTCTTCAATCGGGGAGAGTAGAGGCGCTATTATAGGACGCTACGCGCCGCCTGTAAAGCAACTGCCAGGCGCGTGCCGTGTTACAATGAGTGGAAGGCGAGCGACGCGCGAATGGGCGGTTCGGAGGGCGTTTTGAATAGAAAGCGTATCGTCGTGACGGGGATGGGCATCGTCTGTCCCATCGGCAATAGCGTCGCCGAGGCCTGGTCAAATGCGGCGGCGGGCCTGAACGGCATCGGATTCATCACCCGCTATGACCGCCAGCTGACCCAAAATCAATTGGCGGGCGAGGTCAAAGATTTTGACCCGGAGGCCCTCTTCGGCCGGAAAGAAGCGCGCCGGATGGACCGCGTCGCACAATTCGCGCTGGAAGCCAGCCGTCAAGCGATGGAAGACAGCGGCTTAAGAATCGCGCAAGACAATATGTACGATGTCGGCTGCATCATCGGCACCGGCGTTGGCGGGATCAATTCCTTCGTCGAATCGCAGCAAGGCATTGACAAACGCGGCCACCGCGGGATAAAGCCGATGGCCATCCCCAAGATTCTGAGCGACAGTTGTTCGGGCACGATTTCGCTGGCATACAATCTGCGCGGACCCAACCACTGTATCGTCACCGCTTGCGCCTCGGGCAACAATGCCATTGGCGAAGCCATGCACATCATCCGGCGCGGCGACGCGACCGCCATGATTGCCGGCGCGTCGGAAGCGGCGATCGTCCCGCTGACTGTGGCCGGCTTTAACAATATGACCGCCCTCAGCCGCAACGATGACCCGGAAACGGCTTCGCGCCCCTTTGACATGAACCGGGATGGGTTCGTTCCGGGAGAGGGCGCCGGCGTTCTGATCCTGGAAGAGCTCGAGCAGGCCTTAGACCGGGGAGCGCCCCTATACGCGGAGCTCCTGGGATACGGGCATACATCAGACGCGCATCATATTACCGCGCCGATGGAAAATGGCGAGGGCGCGGCCAAGGCGGTCGAGTTTGCGCTGCGCGACGCCGAGCTGGAGGCCGGCGCTATCAACTATATTAACGCTCACGGAACGAGCACGCCCTTGAATGACACCGCGGAGACGAACGCCCTGAAGCGCGCGCTGGGCGAGACGGCTTACGAGATTCCCGTGAGTTCGACGAAGTCCATGACCGGTCACCTGCTGGGGGGCGGCGCCGCTATCGAAGCGATCTTTTCAATTATGGCGATCCGCGAGAATTTCATCCCGCCCACCATTCATCTGCAAGAGCCGGATCCCACTTGCGATCTGGATTATGTGCCCGGAGCGGGCCGCCCGCGCGAGGTGCGTTACGCCATGTCGAACGCTTTCGGATTCGGCGGACATAACGCGGTCGTAATTTTTGGCGAGTATCGAGACAATGGCTACGTTCAATAGGAGCGGCAAGGCGAACTCCGATACGGCGGCGCGTCACGCGCACGTCATCGGCTGGGGCATGGCGCTGCCGGAAAGAGCCATGACCAACGATGATATTTCCGCCTTTGTCGATACCAGCGACGATTGGATTTACGCGCGCAGCGGCATCAAGCAACGCTACATCGCCAACGAGAGCGAATCAACGGCGACGCTTGCTTACCTGGCCGCGCAGCAAGCGCTGGAAGTGGCCGACATTTTGCCGACGGATCTCGACCTGATCGTGGTAGCCACATCCACGCCTGAGAATATTTTCCCCAGCACAGCCAGCCTGGTGCAGGATTGGCTCAACGCGCACGACGCCGGCGCCTTCGATCTCAGCGCGGCTTGCTCCGGCTTTGTGTACGCTATGAATATGGCCGCCGATTCCATCCGCGCCGGCTCGATCGATTCCGCGCTCGTCATCGGCGCCGAAACCATGAGCCGCATTTTGGACTGGCAAGATCGAAGCACCTGCATCTTATTCGGCGACGGCGCCGGCGCGGTGGTTTTGCAAGCGGACGCGACGCCAGGCGGCGTGCTTTCCAGCGTGCTGCGCTCAGATGGCGCTGGCGGCGACCTGCTGGCGATCCCGAGCGTCGGCAGCATCGACGCCAATCAGTCGCGCGCCGGCGCCAATGGCTACAAACTGTACAAGATGTATATGGCCGGCGGGGAGGTCTTCAAGTTTGCCACCCGGGTCGTCAGCGAAAGCGTCGACCAAGCCTGCAAACTGGCTGGCATAACGGTTGAAGATATCAACTTGGTGATTCCTCATCAGGCGAATCTGCGCATATTGCAGGCGGCCGCGCGCAAACTTGGCATCGACATCGACAAGTTCATGAGCAATCTTGAGCGCTATGGCAATACCTCGGCCGCTTCCATCCCCATAGCGCTTTGCGAAGCCATCGAAGAGAAGCGGATTCAAAACCGCGATCACATCGTCCTGGTCGGTTTCGGCGGCGGCTTAACCTGGGCCTCTATGGTGATTCGTTGGGGCATCCCTAAACCAAGCGAGCAGCAGGGCTCGCTCCTCAACCGGCAGCGCCGACACGTCCAATATCGCATCGCCAAGTGGCGTTCGCGTTCACGCCGTTGGCGCCGCCGCGTCAATAACCGAGCGCGCGATATCCATTCCTAAGCTGAGAATCCCCCGCTTTACAGACATCTTCTGAAGTGGACCTGCTCCGGCAAGGGCAGCTTGTCCATAAGACGAGAGGCGGTCTTTAGCGCACGGGCGTCAGCGTCGGCAGCGGCTCGGAGATATAGATGTGAACGAGGCAGGATGCCTTTAGCGCATTGGTAATATCGAAGACCATCAGACGGAATTCATACTCGCCGGCTTCGTAAGCCGCGGGCACAAATTGCCCGAATTCGGCCAGCTCGCGCACCTCGACATGCTGTTCATCAATCACTTGAAAGGCGCCCAGGGTGCTGGGTCCGTTGATTTCGATGGAGGCGTAGGAAAACTGATCGGCGTACACCGTGCCGATAACCGGTATCGGCTGAAATACGCGCATGCCGTTGCCCGGAATCAGCAATTGGGCTTCCGGCTGGTCGCAGCCGAGGGGCGGATCGGAGGGGATGATCGTGCCGACGGGCGTGGGCGTTGGCGCGGGCGTGGCTTGGATCTGGTTGGCGGCTGCGGCCGAGCGCGGCAACGCGACCGGATCAATGCCCAGATCAGACGCGGGCGGACCCGGCACAGGCGTGCGGAAGACGCCATCATCGGCGCGAGCGTCATTGAGGAGCGCTTGTATCTGCCGATCTTGCAGCAATTCCGGCACGACGACCAATTGAACGCCAACGACGATTAGCGCCAACTCCGACAGGAAAATCATAGCGGTGACGGCGTTCGTCCGCCGATAGCGCGAGAGTTCGCGCTCGAGCTCGAAGTACGAAGAACGGAGCTCCTCTCCATGAACGATATAGCGCCTTAAGGCGAACAAGATGCCCGCGGCGATCAAGAAATAGATGCCGATGGCAACCTGGTCAAGGAGCGCGATAAATGCCGTCATGCGGGAAGATTGCTGAGCAGGCCTTTCAACACAGTGATCAAGCGGGGAGCAACAATCGCGCCGGCTTCCAGGACCTCCTCATGGTTGGTTTCCAGCTCGGTGTCCACCTCGTCAATGGCGCGGTTGGTAATGCCGGAGCAAGCCAGGACGCGCATACCGGCGTGGCGCGCCACCAGCACTTCGTTTACGGTTGACATGCCCACCGCGTCGCCGCCCAAGGCGCGTATCATGCGAATCTCGGCCGGCGTCTCGAAGAAGGGGCCCGACAAGCCAAAGTAGACGCCGCTGCGCAAGGGAATAGCGTGCTCGTCAGCGACAGCCAGAGCGCGCTGCCGCAGAGCTCGGTCATAGGCTTGCGCCATGCCGACAAAGCGCAGGCCGAGTTCTTCGTCGTTGGGTCCCATCAGGGGATTGGCGCCGGCCAAGCCGAGCATATTGATGTGATCTTCGAGCAGCATCAAATCGCCTACTTGATAGCTTGGGTTTACCCCGCCGGCGGCATTGCTCAACAGCAGGGTATGGATTCCCATCTCCTTCATCACGCGAATGGGAAAGGTGACCTCCTGCAGCGAGTAGCCTTCGTAGAAATGAGCGCGTCCTTGCTGAGCGGCGACGATCTGCCCTTCCAGCTCGCCGATCACCAGGTTGCCTTGATGGCCCTCCACCGTCGCTCGCGGCCAGCCCGGAATCTCTTCATAGGGAATGACGATGCGGTCGCCAAGCTCGTCCGCCAGCGCGCCCAAGCCGGAGCCCAGGACCAGTCCGACTGTCGGCGGCCGCCTGATGCGAGACTGTACAAGTTTGGCGGCGCGTTGATAATCTTCACGTGTGTACAAGCGATGTCCCCTCTCGCTTCCCGCAAACGAAGCGGGCGGCAGAACTGGCTTTCCCGCCTTCGGCTTTGCATCGCCGGCGACGAGCGCCTTGAAGCGATTGCGCGGCCTCCCGTAAAGCCATATTATCACAAGACTAGGTTCTCCGATATAATGAGCAGAGCGCAGGCGCCCTCATAGTCTGGGACCCAATTTGTGAACGATGTGCGCAGGCAATTCCGCGCAGCCGCGATTCTCATTTTCATTGTCGTGCCGATCGGCATCGCCGGTTTCGCCGTGATAGAAGGCATGTCGGTATTTGACGCGATCTATGTGACGATCATCACCCTCACCACAATTGGCTATGGCGATTTAACGCCCAAGACCGCGCTCGGGAAACTGTTCACGCTCGGTCTGGTCGGCGCCGGCATGAGCGCCCTGCTCTTCTTCTTGTCGTCCTCATTCGCTTTGCTTTTCAGCTCGGAAGCCATGACTCGCCGGCGATTGCACAAGACGCGGCATAAGATCAGCCTGCTGAGCAAGCACTACATCATCTGCGGCTCGGGTGAAATGGTGGATAAGACGATTGGCTATATTCTGCAGGGCGCGGAAATCCGGCGCAATCTGCACCGCGAACGCCTGTTCAGACCCATTGCCAGGCGCCTCAAATGGATTCTGGGCGGCAACAAGAGTGGGAGAAACCCGGCTCGGCGGCGTCTCGCGCATCGACTGTTCATTCTATATCACGACAATTTCGTCGAGCATTCGACTTTGCTGGACCTGCTTGTCGTCATTACCGATGATGCTGAATATGCGGAGCACTTGCGCAGCGCCGGCATTCTAGTGATAGATGGCGACCCGACGGATGATGATGATCTGTCGGCCGCTGGCGTCGCCCGCGCCAAAGCCATCATGGTCATGCTCAACCAGGATACTGAGAGTTTGCTGACCGTCTTGACAGCCCGTAATTTGAATCCGCGTCTGTATGTAACAGCGGCTGCCGTCGAAGAATACCTTAGGCTCAAGATGATCAAAGCGGGCGCAAATGTCGTCCTGGCGCCCTATGAGGTGGCGGCGCAATTCCTGAATAGCGCCACCTTGCGCCCGGCGGTGAATGAATTTTTCTATAGCATCCTATTCGAGCAGGACACGCTCCATCAGATCACGCAATTGGAACTGGGCGACGATTCGCCTTGGATCGGCAAGCGCATCATTGATCTTGAACTGCGGCAGCGATGTGATGCCGGCATCCTGGGCATCAGGCTAGACACGGGTGATTTTGCGCACGCGCCTGGACCCGGGCGCAGACTGCAAGAAGACGAGATTCTCTTGGCGGTAGCGCCCGGTCCAATGGTCCCCGTTTTGCAGCGGGAATGTCGGCCCCAAGGGCGGGACGAGATGCGCTTCGCCAGCTACCAGCGCTTGATACAAGCGCGCGAATCCAAACGCCTGGCCCATGCCTACACGCTGGAGGAGAGCGAAATCACCATAAGCGCCATGTCCAAGCATTTTGTAATATGCGGCAACGACCACATTATTCGGAGCGCCGTCCGCTTTCTCGATCCAGCGCGTCCCTTCGTCTTGCTCAGCGACGATGAGGGCTTGACGGCGCAATGGCTGGAACGCGGGTTCCGCGTGATTCATGGCGACCCGGCCATGGAATCGACCTTGAAGAAAGCCGGCATCCAGCGGGCGCAGGCGATCATGATTTCAATTCAGGACAAGGCGGCGGCGGTGCTCGCTGTTCTCTCGGCGCGCAGCATCAGCAAATCGCTGCTCGTGGCTGTCACCGCTACAACGGACGATATGATCGAGAAACTTCAGCGTTCGGGCGCGGATCGCGTCGTCAGCCCCTTTCACGTCGCCGCCCAATTCGTGTTATTGTGCACCACCCGGCCCGAGATCGCGGACTTTTTGCAGCATGTGCTTTATAACGAGATCACCGGTTTAGAAACGGCCGAGCTCTACATGGAAGATGACTCGCCCTGGATCGGCAAGACGATCAAGGACTTGTCCCTGTCCATACGTTACCGAGCCGGGGTGGTCGGAATTCGCCGAGCCAATCGCAGAGAATTCCTGTATACGCCGCCGCCGGATCATCGCCTGCGGCCGCATGAGGTTCTCATTGTAATCACGCCGATGGAATACTTCGATGAAATGCGGGCGGAGGCCAGCGGGCATGTGGACAAGCGGCCCGCCACCCTGCGCGTGCAGGTGGACGCCACCGCCACCGGATCCTGGACGCGCGACATGATCCGAGAGTTGATTCAGCAGCAAGACCGCGGTTAGCCGCCCTGGTTCCTGACGCGCGCGCCGCGCCGTCTCAGCCCACCCATGAGCAGGCTGTTGACATCGTGGAAGATGGTATCCGTGTCGACTTCATGAAAGCGGACATCGGCTTGAAAGCGCTGCACGATCGCGCGGACATCGCTATGGCGCGGCATGTTTACGAGGTCGCGCCAGAATCGGCGACCGATCAGGACCGGATAGCCGCAGCGGGCCCCAAATCGTGGTACGATGAATTCGCCGTCGCCGCGAGCGTAAGCCGCCAGGATATGGTATATCACGCGCGGCTGCAAGCGAGACTGGTCGCCGGGCAGAATCAGCGCCGCGGCCACATGCTCCGGCAGCGAACGCAGCCCGGCTTTCAACGCGGATACGGCGCCGCCGGACTGAAAAGCCTGGTCATGGACCGTCTTGAGGCCCGTGTGCCTGACGGCGGCGCGCGCCTCAACCGCCCGCGCGCCGGTGACCACGCGGATATGATCAATACGCGCGCGCAGCGCTTTCTCGGCAACGTGGGCAAGGGCTGCGCGGCCGCCAGCGCCCGGCTTCAGCATGCCGCCGCTGTCCCGGCAAGGCGACTGGCCCGTGGCCAGCACCAGCGCGCCAAGCGAGCGCTGCAGCTCGAAAACAGGCTCGGCGCCGCGAATGGAGCCCAGGGCGACCGCGCTGATGCGCTTGCTCTGCAAGCTGAGACGAGCGATCATGCGGGCGCGCCCGCGCATGAATCCGCGCTTCGGCGTTTCGTTCAAGAAAGTGATGACGCGCGCGCCAGGCGGGACGCCTCGCAAGCCCAATTCCTCGTCACGCATGACCTGCGCCAGCCAGGGCGATTTGATCGGGCTGTTCTCGACGAAGCCGTAGCGCTCGATCATCGCCGCCGGATTGTAGACGTGCTCGCTATCCAGCGGCAAGCCCAGCGCGCGCAAGGATGCCACCGAGATGACCAGCGACGCCTCGGGCGGCACGCGCGGTTCATCGGCTCGCGGCGCTTTGAAAGGCAGGCCGGCCGAGTCGTCCGCTTCAACCAGCAAGATATCCGAGTCGACGCTATCGAGCAGGCGTCGGGTCCATTCAACGGCGGGACCGTAAACATGCCCGCTGCGAATCTGCTCATGCAGCAGGACAAATTGATGCTCCGTAAGCGCTTGCGAGATCGAACGCGGGTCGGCGCCGGAGGACATTGCGCGCGGGAACAGGTCCAACTGATCCGTCGAGAGCGTAGTTGTTGTCGTGGCTAATACGCGCCAGCCAGCTTCAGCCAGCTCATAGCCCAGGCTGACCATCAGCGATGTTTTGCCGCCCGCGCCGATGAAAGCGACGACATCCCCGCGCGCCAAGTTAAATGCCTGCCTGAAGCGCATTGATGCTTCCTCGTTAACTTCTCGCCGCGAATCCAACTGGAAGGCCAGCCGAAGCGCTCGAGAATCGACTAGCTGAATGATAACACGAAAACGACCGACTGCGCTCAGGCGCCCGGCGCTGGATTATTGTTCGGCTGCGTTAGCCCTTTGGACCGGTCTGAAGGCGCGCCTTGGATCCGGCGCCCCATCTATTGCGGCGGCAATAAGGGGGGAGCCCCGACCGGGCGCTGGCGATCGATTGTTGGCCGCGGGCTTTACAGCGCGCCGATTCCATGCTGGCGCAGCGCCCTCGCCACCTTTTGCGCGGTGAAAGGTTGGGAATCGAGCCAGAGGCCCGTGGCCTCATGAATGGCCGCGGCGATGGCGGGCGCCAAGGGCAGGAAGGGCATTTCAGCCATGCCGCGCGCGCCCCAGGGTCCGATTGGGTCGGGAACCTCCAGGATGACGGACTTGACGCGCGGCGGCACATCAAGGGATGTTGGAATCAGATAGGTCGACAGGAAGGGATTGAGTATGCGGCCTTCATTCGACACCAGGTATTCCATGAGCGCATAACCCTGGGCTTGAACGATAGCGCCTTCGATTTGCCCCTCCAACTGCTGAGGATTGACCACCTTGCCCACGTCAATGGCGCAGACAACCTCCACCAGTCGCACCTGCCCCGTCTCAATGTCTACTTCCACCTCAACCGCTTCCGCCACATAACCGTAGGCGAAGTTTGGCTCGGCGCGTCCGGTCTCGGGGTCGAAGGGCGTCGTCGCCGGCGGATGGTACATATATTCGCCATAAGCCGGTCGTTCCTCATCATGCCATTTGCGCAGGGCAATGTCGGCCGCGCCGCGGATGGCATTGCCGGACATGAAGGTAAGCCGCGAAGCCGACGCGCTGCCGGCGGATTGGGAAGAGGCTGTGTCAGAGGCCACCATCTCAACCGAGTCGATGGGGACACCGATCGCATCAGCCGTCATTTGAATCAGCGCGGTATGGGCGCCTTGCCCGACTTCGGCGGCCCCGTGATAGAGGACAACCTTGCTTATTTCGGCACGGCCCTGCAATTCGATGCCCGCCCAACAATGCTCGGGAAAGCCAAAGCTGAAGCCGACATTCTTGAAGCCGCCGGCGATTCCACGACCGCGGCGCGCGCTCGCGTCGGCCGGTTGGGGCGCCCGCTTCAGCCGCCAGGCGTCCCCTTGGCGCTCCCACCAAGATTCCAGCCCGCAGGCTTCGAATACCTGCGGCATGCTGACGCCGGCGGGGAAAGGACTGTCGACGGATCCGATGCTGCCTTCGCGGATGCTGTTCTTCAGGCGGATCTCCAGCGGATCCATGCCCAAGGCGGCCGCCAGCCGATTCATTTGACCTTCAGCCGCGAATAGCGCTTGCGGCGCGCCAAAGCCGCGAAAGGCGCCCGACGGAATGTTGTTCGTGTAAACGGCATAGGTATCCACATGGACGTTGGGAATCTCGTAGGGTCCGGTTACGGTGAGCTGCGCGTTGCCCAGCACCTTGTTTGATGTGTAGTTGTATGCGCCGGCGTCGCCGATCACCTCGGCGGATGCGGCGGTGAGCAGGCCTTCTTTGGTGGCGCCCCATTTCGCCCGCACTTTGATGGGATGCCGCTTGTGGTGATAGAGGATGGACTCTTCGCGGCTCCACTGGATTTTGACTGGCAGGCGGAGTTCCCAGGCGGCCAGCGCCAAAATGATCTGCACGGACATATCTTCGCGCCCGCCAAAAGCGCCGCCGATGGCCGGATAGATGACGCGCACTCGCTCCGGCGGCAAGCCCAGCGCGTGGTAGATCTGCTCTTGATCTTCGTGCGTCCACTGACCGGCGACCAGGACAGTCACACGGTCTTGCTCGTCAATGTAAGCCAAGCCCGCTTCCGGCTGCAAGTAGGCGTGTTCCTGCCAGGTCGTCTCGTATTCCCCTTCAACCACTGCGTCAGCCGCCGCCCAGCCAGCCGCCATGTCGCCCCGGCGAATGCGATAGCGCGCGACCAAATTGCCGGGGCTCTCCGGATGCAGCTGCGGCGCCGACTCCGCCATTGCCTCCTGCGCGTCAAAAACAGCCGGTAAATCTTCGTACTGAACTTCTATCAGATCCAGCGCCCGGCGGGCGATCTCGTCCGTTTCAGCCACGACAGTCGCCACCATGTCCATGTAACAACGCACGACATCAGCGCCGGCCTTGCCGCCGCCCGGTCCGCAGAGCACCGGCTGATCCCGGATGACAAGCCCGTATTCGTTGACCGGCACATCCCGGCTCGTGAAGACGCGAACGACGCCGGCCAGCGCTTCCGCTCGGCTGGCGTCTACAGCAAGAACCCGGGCATGGGCGCGCTCGCTGAACTTGACGCGCATCCAGAGCTGGCCATCGATGTTAATGTCGCCAGGATAGAGCGTCTCGCCGGTGACTTTGCCGCGGGCGTCAATGCGCTTGACGGATTCGCTGATGGCGGCGGTTTTCTCATTTGACACGGTGGCGCCTCAGGTCTGAGTTCTGCTTAAGGCTCGCTGCCTGGCGGAAAGCTTCGACAATTTTATAGTAGCCGGTGCAGCGACATAAATTGCCGCTGATGCCGTAATTGATTTGCTCGCCGTCCGGTATGGCAATCTCATCGAGCAGCTTGGCGCCCGCCATCAAAAAGCCGGGCGTGCAGTAACCGCATTGTACGGCCGCTTGGTCGATGAAAGCCTGCTGAATCGGATGCAGCCCTTCCCCGCTCCGCAAGCCTTCGACGGTGACGATCTCGGCGCCGTGAGCGCGCGGGGCATGCACCATGCAAGCCATGACGGCGACGTCATCGAGAAAAACCGTACAGGCGCCGCACTCGCCTTCGGCGCAGCCTTCTTTCGTGCCGGGCAGCCCGACATCATCGCGCAGCCAATGCAGAAGAGACTTGCGCTGGCCCGTCGCAATCCGCAGATCGGCGCCGTTGACGCGGCTTTCGATGAGCGTATCCGGCGCGTGCGCGATCGCGGCCCCCAGTCCGCGTTTCACGATCCCTTCATCCGCTCCCCAGAGCATGGGCGGGCGCTGCGGAATGCCGCTATCCAGGTCGCCGGATCGCAAGCGGCGCAAGGCGCGCGCGACCAGCGTCCGCACCATGTCGCTCCGGTACTCGGCGCTGCCGCGAACATCATCAATGGGCCTGACCGACTGGCTGGCCAGCGCCGCCGCAGCAGCGATGGTCTCGTCGCTGAGGCGATGGCCGCGCAAGTGGGCTTCAGCCGCCGGCGCGCGCGCGATCGTGGCCGCCACGCTGCCGAGGGCGATGCGCGCCTCGCTGACCAAGCCCGCTTCATCCAATCGGATGACGACGGCGGCGTCCACCACGGAAATCGCTTGCGCTCGCCGCAGGCCCAACTTCAGGAAGATGCCGCGCTGATCGGGATGCAAGGGCGGGATGCGTATCGCGCGCAGCAATTCATTGGGGCGCAATACGGTCTGGCGGAAGCCGCTGTAGAAATCGGCCAGCTTGATCCTGCGCTCGCCGTCAACGGAGGCCAAGTCGACTTCGGCCTCCATGGCGATCAAGGGCGTGATCGTATCGTTGGCCGGTGAGGCGGTAATAAGATTGCCGGCCACGGTGGCGCGATTGCGGATTTGGGGCGCGCCCACTTCCCAGGAGGCCTGCGCCAGGGGCAGCGCCCGCTCGCGGATCAGCCGGCTGGCGACCACATGATTGTGCGTCACCAGCGGACCCAGGACGATTCTGTCGGCGACGGATTCGATTCTGTCCAAACCGGGCGCGCGCGTGATGTCAATGAGGGTCTTCAAATGTGGATGTTGACCGCGTTCCATTTCGATGATCAGATCGGTGCCGCCGGCGACGATGCGCGCCGCGCCTTGACGCTCATCCAGGAGCGCCAAAGCCTCTTCCACATTGCTGACGCTATGGTAGGCTTCCCACATATTTGACGAGCCTCCTTCGTCCGCGGTCGCGCCCAAGTCAGCTAGAGCGGCTCCAGGTCGAGAACAATAGAGGGATTGATATTCAGCACGCAGGTGGATTCAAACTGCGTGCGCACAGTCTTGCGCCGATCCCAGGTATGCACGTGGCCATGCAACATGTAGCGCGGCCGAAACCAGCGCATAAAATTGCGGAAACTGTCAAAGCCGCGGTGGGCGAAGTCCTTGCCGTCATGAATATCGCGCGCTGGCGAGTGCGTTACAAAGAGATCAATATGTCGCCGGCGCGCCCAGCGATTCCACAAGATCGCCGGTCCCAAGCTTAACACTTTGCCGTGCATCTGCATCTGCGTATATTGAATCTCGCCTTTATTGTAGCGGATGCAGCCCTCCAGGCCCGCCATGGTGATGCCGCCGAACTCGACAACTTGCCCATGCAAGTCGATGCCGCCCGGCGGCTCGTCGGCGTAAATCTCGTCGTGATTGCCCCGCACATAAAACAGGGGCGCGCCGATTATGCTGGTTATGAAATCGAGATAATGCGGCCGCATGTCTCCACAACTGACGACCATGCCGATGTCGCTGTATTGGCGCCGCAAATTCGCCGCATTGTGCAGCTGCGGCATCTCGGTATCGCTAACGCAGAGAATCTTCACGGCAAAAGAGGCGCCTTCCCCGATTTTTTTTGCAGCGGGCGATAGGACTGGCAAAACCTAGCTTGAGTAGCCGCTGGCGAAGGTATCGATCATCAGCCGCACGTCGTCGCCCAAGGGATACAGGATGGGACAGGTGGCGCCGGCCGCGATGTACTCGCGCACCTTCGCTTTGACTTCGGCTGGCGTGCCCGACGCGGTGATCATCTGGACGACATCGTCGGGCACCAGCTTCATCGCCTCCAGAATCTCTTCTTCCGTGGCGGGCCAGGTCAATACCTGGTTGATCTCATCGAGCAGGTCCTGGCTGACGCCGCTGGCTTTCATGATATGCGGCTGCTGACCGAGATATTGCGTCACCAGTTTGCGCGCGCCGTCCAGGGCGGTCGCCCGATCGCTGTCCACCGAGCAGACGACCAATTGCGGACGGTCAATCTCGTCGATCGACTTGCCCGCTCTTTTGGCGCCGATCTCCAGCTGCGCCATCGCCATCTCGTTGTATTTGGGCGAAACCAGGTAATTGAGCACGGCGCCGTCGGCGATCTCGCCGGTCAGCGCCATCATCTTGGGTCCGGTCGCGCCGATGTAGATCGGCACATTGCGCGGCTCCTTGCGCCCGTGCACAACATCCAGTTCGACATCATCCATTTGCACGAACTCGCCTTCAAAGCTGACGCGCTCGCGATTGAGCAGCCGGCCCAGGACCGTCACCACTTCGCGCATTGCCAGAAGATTCTTGCGCCGCTTGATGCCAACCTTGGCCGCCAGCGGATCCCACCAGGCGCCGATGCCGCAATAAATGCGATCCTGCGCCAGATCATCCAGCGTGAGAAATGTGGCCGCGATCACGGCCGCGTTGCGCGTCCAGTTGTTGATGACGCCCGAGCCGATTCTGATGCGCGATGTGACGGCGGCGAAGGCGGCCATCGGCACGATCGCATCGCGCACCAGGCGGCTTTCCGCCTGCCATACCGCCTCGAAGCCGCAGAGTTCCGCGTATTGAACGTACTCTATCGCGTCGGCCAGCGGGTGCGCGTCTTGCAAATACAGTGCTACACGATCAGCCATGAGCAGTCTCCAATTCCCGCGTCAGTCGGTCAATTCTGTATTATCTACGAAAGCTGTTTCGATTGGCAATTCGGCGCTTTGCCGGCCGGCGGCGCCAGCAAGCTCAAGGGACGGCAAAGGCCCAACGCGCCCGCCCGCCAGAATCTGCCGATAGGTCTCGAGGTCGGCCGGCACATCAATGTCCAGCGCCAGCCGCTCCGAAGCATAAACGAAAACCGGCAATCCGGCCGCTTCCGCGCCGCGCAAATGCCGCGCAAAGCTGCCGGGCCCATAGGCGTATTCGATCGCGCCGGGCGGTTTGACCAGCAAGGCGTTGGTGCCGTCGCGCGCATGATCGGTCGCGATTACGAGCGATCGGTCGGTCGACCGCTCGATGATCGCGCTGATATCTTCGTCCGTGATGCAGGGCAGGTCGGCCGGCAGGATCAGCACGGCGTCGGCGCGCCAACTCTTGACGAACATGGTCGCGCGCAGCAGCGCCGGATTCAGGTTGGAAATGGCGCCCTCTTGCAGCGTCTTGGCGCCGAACTCGCGGGCGATCGCCAGCGCCTTCGTATCGCGTGAAATCACTAGAACGCCGGTCACTTGCTGGTTCAAGGTCGTCACCCGCAGCACATGACGCAGCATCGCCAAGGCCAACTGAAAACGTTGATCGGGAGAAAGCACGGATGACAAGCGGCTCTTGGCGTTCTTCAGCGGCTTGACCGGGATAATCACCCACAGACTCATGCCGCCCAGCCCCCGATCCATTCCAAAGCGCCGCGCGCAAGCGCTCGCTTTTTCGATAGATCGCTCATCAGCGTATCCATCTGGGTCGTTCGCAAGCCGTCGCCAGCGAAGGGTTCGTTGCGCAAATCATCGATGAAGCCGTCGATGAGGCCCGCGTAGAAATCGGCGACGCTGCGGGCGGAAACCTCCAGTCCCAATTCGCGCATGATCTTGGCTGTCGGACCCTTGACGGCCTCACCGCCGATGATCGGCGTGACGGCGACGACTGGCGCGCTCACTCGAGAAAGCAGAGCGCGCATGCCGGGAATCGCCAATATCGGCGCGAGCGAGAGCCAGGGATTCGAGGGCGCGATCAAAATGATATCGGCGTCGAGCATAGCGCTGCGCGCAAGCTCGGACAGCCTGGCGCAGTCGCAGCCCTTATGCCGTATCGCGCGCAGGACCGGCGCCCATGCATATTTGACAAAATACTCTTGAAAGCCGAGCGTGCCGCATTCGAGCGTGTCCACCAGCGTCGGCATTTCCGCGTCCGTCATCGGCAGAATGCAGGCGCCGATGTCCAGCCGTTCCGTCAGACGCGCCGTCACCTTGGTCAGGCTGTGACCCTCCCGCAGCCAATGGCTGCGCAGCAAATGCGTCGCCAGGTCCTGGTCGCCCAGCCGGAACCAGGGCTCGACTTGGTAGCATCGTTCCAGGCTGTCCAAGGTATGGCTCGTGTCGTTGATCAAGCCCCAGCCCCGCTGCGGGTCGACGAGGCCAGCCAGGGTATACATGAGCGTATCCAGATCGGGGCAGATCTTCAGCCCGAGATGCCAGAAGTCGTCGCCGGTATTGACGATGAAAGTCAAGCGCTCCGGCGAGACGACCTCCGCGAGGCCAAGAGCCAGCTTGGCGCCGCCAACGCCGCCGATCAATACGGTAATCTTATCCCTTAGCGCCACAATGCCTTTGTCTCCCAGGGCTCGCGGCCCCGTTCGCGCCGTTGCGCCGGGTATCCCAGCGTGATCAAACCTTGCGGCAGCCAATCGGCTGGCAGGTCAAGAACCGCCGAAACCAGAGGCTGACAGAACAAAGGCGCGCAGATCCAGCAGGCGCCCAAGCCCAGGCTCTGCGCCATGAGCAGCAGGTTTTGCCCGGCCATCGCCGTGCTTTGCTGCGCCATCGCGCGCTCGCAGTTATTGCGTTGATCATCCGTATAGACGTCCATATCAATGAGACTCATGCAAAGCAGAATCAAAAGCGGCGCCCCTGTCAATCGTTCGTATGAGCGCCGGACATCGGCGTCGATGACCGTTGGCGGCAGGCCGTCGGCGCTGAGATCGCGGCGCAGCAGCGCCCCCATTCCCCGCGCCAGCTTGACCTTGGTCGCCTCCGCCTCGATAATCACAAAGCGCCAAGGTTGCCGATTATGCGCCGATGGCGCCCAGGTCGCCGCTGCCAGCAGGCGCTCAATCCGATCGCGCGGCACGCGCTCATCCCGATAGGCTCGCAAAGAGCGTCGCGCCCGCATGAAGTCCAACAAGTCAGTCGCGTTAATCATAAGCTCAACGATACAGATCATGCTCGGCCGCGCGATTGAGGTCGACCGCGCGACCATGAGGCGCGCTCAAGTCCAAGCCGCGCAGCAATACCGCCGGCAAGCCTTCGTCAGCCTCGCCGCAGAGCAGGTGAGCCGCCGACGCGATCAGATCGGCATAGGCGACCTGGGTGACCTCAAGCAGGCGCCCATATAGGTCCCGCTGACCGCGCAAATCCTTGACTGTGGGCAAACCCGCGGCGCCAATCGCCACGCCGACATTGCCCACCCGAAAGGCGCGACCATGCGTGTCGCTGATGATCACGGCCAGCGCGATGCCGAGACGCCGCTCGATATCCGCGCGAATGTCGCGGGCGGCGGCATCCGGATCTTCCGGCAGCAGCAGAGCCATTTCATCGCCGGCTTCGATATTGCTTTGATCCACGCCGGCATTGGCAGACACCAAGCCCAGGTGATGTTCAGTCACCAAGACGCCCTGCCGTTTGCGCGATACGCGCCGGGATTCGCGCAAAATAAGCTCGACCAATCGCGGATCTTTTCCCGTTTCGGTTGCCAGGTCGCGCGCCTCGGCTGACGGTTCCAACGCGTCGAGAGCGACCAGACGTCCCATCGACTTGGAGACAATCTTCGATGATATGACCAGGACGTCGCCGGCGCGCAGATCCAAGCCCGCGGCGGCGGCTCTATCAATGATGATGGCGACGATGTCATCGCCGGCTTTGATCAGCGGAATGCCCGGAAGCGCATAGGCGGCGAGTGAGGGCGCGCGCGTCATTTGTCAGCGTCCAAGCCGGTGATCCGAAGGCCCGCGCCTTGCACGCCGTAAGTCCGATTGATATGGAGCAATACGGGCGTCAAAGATTCAACCGCCAGGGCGTTCTTCAGGGCGCCGGCATCGACGCCGCGCAGGCCCGCGGCCGCCGCCAATTCGATGGCGGCCGCCTTGGCCGCCGGGTCATCAGCGCAAACGAGCACATCGCAGTCGACGCTCTGGTCCAGTTGCTTGAGTTTCACCGCGCTCACATTTTGAAAGGCGGCCGCCACCCTCACATCGGGCCCCAGTATTGCCTGCGCCTCCAGCGCGGCCGCGCCGCCCGCGGGCAAGTTCACAGCTGTGATTTCAGGCGGTTGCAGCGGCACGGTCAAGTCAATCAGAACTTTGCCCTGGCAGGCCGCGCGCACAGCTTGCAGCGTCTGTCGATGCGCGCCGTAGGGCACGCTCAAGATCACGATGTCGGCGTCGGCGGCCGCCGCGGCGTTGGCTTTGCCGCAGAGATAATCGGCGCCCAGTTCCAGGTTCATTTCGGCGGCGCGCGTTTGCGCTTTTGCTGCCGAGCGCGAGCCAATGATCACCGAATAGCCGCTCAGCGCCCAGCGCAGCGCCAAACCAGCGCCTTCTTTGCCAGTGCCGCCCAAAATCGCCAATGTCCGCATATCCGCCTCTGCCAACCCTACGCTCAACTCAATCGGTTATTCTAAAGTATCTTTGGCGTTTCGCGTATACTTTTCCCAAACCGCCGGCGCCAAGTCCAGCGCTTCGGCCGCGATCGCCGCTTCATCGAGCGTCAGCAGCTGCCGGTCGCGCATGAGGACTTCCCCGGCGCAGATCGTGGCGGTGACCATGGAGGCTTCGAAGCCGAATAGCAAGTGCCAGGGCAGATTGCCGGCTGTCAGCGGCGTGAAGGGCTGATAATCGACGAAGATCAGATCGGCGGCCGCGCCAATGCACACCGACAGCCACAGGGAAAAGCTGTCCGCCTCCGACTGGCCTGAGGAACGCATA
>JAPOYU010000004.1 GCA_026706395.1 Chloroflexota bacterium | reverse complement strand
ATCAACTCAGCGTAATGGACATTTTCGGCTGGTGGAGAAGGCGCATGGCGGCGCGTTCAGGCATCGTTGTCGATTTCGACGAGCGGGATCTCACTGGTGTCGTCTACGCCGGCGATGCTCTCGCTGAGCGCCTCGACTGGAGCATGGCGAGCCAGATGCGCGCCAGCCAGGACATAGACGAGAACGCCGAGCGACGATAGCCCAAAACTCGCGAGTATGCCAATCATTTGGAGCTGCCCAAAGAAAATGTCGCTGGCGCCGTCGCGGATATGAGTTCCGAATCCCAAAATGTCCGCCAAGCCCGCCAAAGCGGCGAAGAGCAGTCCAGTCAATGCCAGCCGCGTGCCGACCTGCTGGCTTAGCGTGGCCGGAACACCGAGATAGAAAGTGTACTTGAGGTAGGTTAAGGCGCCCAATATCAGGAGGCTGTATCCGGTGATGACCATCGCCACTTGCACAAGCCCGATGCCGATGGTCGGTTCAGCGCCGGTTACGCCGGGAAAGAGACCCATGACGCAGATCATGGCTCCCAAAGCGCCTAATGCGATGCCAACTTGCGCAAACCGCCACATAAATGCTTATCCGTCTGGCAAGGATTCCCTTAGTTTCCGTAACATATTGCCGCCAAGGATCCCGTTGACCTCGGGCTCGGTGAAGCCACGTTTCAGCAGAGCATTCCGCAGCAGCCACAAGTCGCTAGAGGTATCTATCTCGTCCGGCAGACTGCTGTAGGCATAGCCGCCATCAATGTTGCTGCCGAGACCAACATGGTCGACAGCGCCGGTCAACTGGCAAACATAATCGACCGCGTCAACCCAGTGCGAAATAGTGACGCGGCGTTTGGGGTCGCTGGGATGCCAATCCTGCCTAAGATAACGATTATACACCATGATGCCGATGACACCGTCCCGTTCGGCGAGCCGCAAGATTAGATCGTCAGACAGGCAGCGCGGACTATCATGAAAGTAGCGCGGGTTGGCATGGCTGGCGATGATCGACGCCTCGTAACGCTCGATGGCTTCAGCGGCGGGGCGGTCTGACAAGCCCGAAATATCCAGCAGGACATTGAAGTTGGCCATGACATCAAGCAGTTCGTAGCCGAGCAAGGTCAGCTCGCCGTCGTAACCGGCGATGTATCGATTCGGCTGCCAAGCCGGCGCAACAATGCGGACACCGTCTTCCAGCCATTGTTCACTCTGGCGTGGCTCCGCGATTGCTTCCGCGCCCTTCATAAGGATGACAATGCCATGCAGGCGCTGGTCCAGCGATTTGTCTTGCCGCCAGGAATCAAGAATGTTATCGAGGTCAGTGATGTTGAGAATCAACTCGATGCGCTTATGGTCGTCCGCCAGCCGGCGATAGTGATCCAGTTGCCAGCGGGCTAACTCTTGGGCGTCGCCAGTTGTTCGGTAGGTATAGCGCTGCCAGGTCCGCAGGGCCGGCGAAGATTCGGCGATGACTTGCAGGCTGCCGAAGACGATGGCGACCCGCCCAAGCAGGTTATCAAGCAGGCTGGTGGTGGCGGGCGGCAGTTCGGGCCGGAGGTCCGCTTGACGCTGATGCCAAGCCCAGCGGGTGAAGTCGCGCTCCAGTTGCTGGGCGTTGAAGGCGATGTTCTGCTGGGCGTCGACCATGAGCATAGGGCTGTTCCAAAACGATTGAGCGGCGGACGAGAGAAACTGGTGAGTCGTCCCGCAGGAATGATAGTTGAAAATGGCCCAATATGCCGCGACGAGAAACCGTCATGTTTGGCCGCTTTCACATGTGCTAAGCTCAAATGCGTTCCACCCAGCATTCGTGAGAGCAGCAATGCATATTTTGCGCGTCAACAACATCACAGTTAACTTTGCTGGGCGAGAGCTGTATCGGGACTTGTCCTGGGTCATTGGCGATCGCGACCGCGTCGCCTTGGTGGGGCCCAACGGCGCGGGAAAATCGACCTTGTTCAATGTGCTGCTTGGCGATGTCGAACCGGATAAAGGACATGTGTCGCGACAGGCCGGCGCGCGGATTGGGTATTTGCCGCAAGATGTCAGCTTGCCGCCGGAATTCAGTCTGATAGACGCAGCGATGATCAAGCCGCCTGAGTTGGCGGAGACCGAGCGGGAGTTGAACGCGATCGAGGCGCAGCTCACCGATCCAGCGGTCTATGGCGATGAAGATCGACTGGCGCGGCCTTTGACGCTGCATGACGCCAAATTGACTCGATATGGGCGGATCTGCGCCAGCCGCCGCGCGAGCCGCGTGCGCGAGGTGCTGGCGATGTTGGGGTTCAATGCCGACGACTATGACTTGCCGACCAGCGCATTGTCAGGGGGGCAGAAGAAGATGGTGGCCCTGGTGCAGCTGGCTGTGTCCGCGCCCGATATTTTGTTGCTTGATGAGCCGGATAACCATCTTGATATGCTTGGAAAGAATCAGTTGGAGCGCTTCATCTTTAATTATCGCAAGAGCGTTGTGATCATTTCTCATGATCGGTATCTGCTTGACGAGGTGGCGACGCAAACTGTCGAGTTGGAGAACGGCAAACTCAGGATTTATCAAGGCAACTACTCATATTACGTCAATGAGCGTGAGTTGCGGCGCCTGCGACAGCAGCAGCAATACGTGACGCAGCAGAAGGAGATCGCCCGCATAGAAGCGATGATTGAACGTTTCGAGCGCTGGGCGAAGCAGGTGCTGAGTCGCAAGCACATGCTGGCGGCGCGGCAGAGACGGCGAATGCTGCAGAAAATGGAAGAGCGCGGCGAAATCATTGAAGTGGTCTTCGACGCCAGGCTGATGGACTTCAAGGTAGAGGGCTGGCGCGGCAGCAAGAAGGCGCTCGAACTCGTCCAAGTGTCGCAGGCGTTTGGAGATCAGCCGCTGATACGCGATGCGAATCTATTGCTGCGGCATGGCGAGCGAGTTGGGGTGATTGGTCCAAATGGCGCGGGAAAGACGGTGCTGTTGCGGATGATTTTAGGCGAGCTGGAGCCGAGCGCGGGAGAACTCAAGGTCGGGCCAAGTATTCGCATCGGCTACTATTCGCAAGAGCATCAGACGCTGGAAAATTGGCTGGACCGGGCGCCGCTGGATCTCATCCGCAACTTGCAAAACAGCAGTGAGCAAAGCGCTGTGAACTTCCTGCTGCGGATGGCGTTCAGCTACGAGCAGGTGCGTCAGCCGATTCGGACGCTCTCCGGCGGGGAGCGCAGCCGGCTGCAGTTGGCGCTGGTGATGCTGAGGCAGCCAAATCTATTGTTGCTGGACGAGCCGACCAATAACTTGGACATTGCCTCAGTAGAAGTATTGGAGGACGCCCTGGATGAGTTTGTTGGCACCGTTCTGATTGTTTCGCACGATCGCTATTTTCTGGACCAGACTGTGGACCGGGTCGTAGAGATCTGTGACGGCGAATTACGCGAGTTTCCCGGCGGATATACAGATTATCTTGTGGCAACCGGGCGTCTGGCGGTGAGCTAATCGACCGCGGGCGCGCCTCTGATGACCGCGCCGGGAATGGTGAATTCGAAATCGTCGTCGATTATTTCTGCTGGCAGACTGAAGCCGCGTTTTATTTCGGCGGGAGCGCCATTGAAAAGTGTTTTGATCATTTCAGCGCTTTGAGGCGGCGTCGCCATGCGCTTTGTCCAGGTAGAGAAGTGCAGCGAAAGTTCGAAAGTCAGAAGAACTTCAGTGTCGAAGCCGGCGCCGGCAAGCATCGCACGCCATTCGGAAAGGCGGTAATCGCGCACGTGCGATGGGTCGCGCAGGAGTTCGATCGTTTGCAGAAAAGTATCCTGAGCGTAGTCTTCGCGCGCCATTATGTCGCTCAAAAGCAGTTGACCATGCGGCTTGAGCAGGCGGCGGAATTCAGCAAGGGCCTGTTCCGGATGCGGCCAATGGTGCGCGCTGTATCGTGTGGCCACAAGATCGAAGCTATTCGCTTGGAAGGGCAGTCCCTCCACATCGGCTTGCTGAGTTTGCACATTGAGCGCGCCGCATTCCTGCGCAAGCGTTTCCGCTTGGACGAGCATGGCCGGGGTGAAATCACAGGCGACGACGCGAGCGACATGCGGGGCAAAGGCCAGCGAGGTATGCCCCGCGCCACAACCGGCGTCCAGGACCAAAGTTTCTGAAGTTAACTCGGCGGACTTGACCATCAGTTCAAGATCTTGACCAGAGGCATGAACTTTGCTCCTCCGATAGTTTTCGGCAACATCAGAGAAACGCTGCTGCACATGGTCTTTAAGTTTGCGAGTATGCATCAGTTGATCCATTCAGTATTTCGATGGACAAAGGCTGGTTGAAATGCGGACTGACGGAGCTTGGGACTTGTCATCAGAACAAACTGTGGTAGACTGGTTGCGGGTAACTCCATAAAGACGGTCGAGTTAAAGGCAAATCTTGACAAGACCTTTCTTCGTGTTGTACACTGCAAGCTTGCAGTCCTCATGCGGTCACAATTTATCGGATGAATGACAGAGGGTCATAAGCACATTTTGTGTCCTATGCGCTTTAGTTATCCCTACCGCCTCTCACGAGATGTGGCGTGGGTTTCGTCGCTTTTGTCCCAGATCGGTAATCTGCGTCATCTATTCCTCCAAGGAGCCGTGCCTTGAAACAGTATTATAATGTGAAGAATTACGCCAGGACGCCCGAGATTCAGGAATTGCCATCGCTGATTGATATTCAGAAGCAGTCTTTTGACGACTTCTTCTACGGTGGCAAGCTGAAGGAACTCTTCGACGAGATCAACCCGATCAATAGTTTCAACGGCAACTTGTCGCTGTATTTCCCGGGCAATCATCCGGAGTCGGAAGAGTTCGACTTTACTGCACCGCCACCGGAGCACCGCCCGTATACGCTCTTAAATGAGTCGCAAAAACCCAAAAAAGGCTTGCAGATATACATGCAAGACCCTAAGTACGATGAAGATGAGTGCATTGAGCGCGATATGTCCTATGCGGCGCCGATGTACGTCCAGGTCGCCATGGTCAATCATGAGCAGGGCGACGAGATAATCCGGCAGAACATTTTCATGGGCGAGTTTCCGCTGATGACGGAGAAGGGCACGTTCATCATCAATGGTACGGAGCGGGTCGTTGTCAGCCAATTGATCCGTTCGCCCGGCGTATATTTCGACGCCGACGAAGAGAGAGCGACCGGCCGCCAGTTATCGAACGCCAAGTTGATCCCCGATCGCGGCGCCTGGATGGAATTCGAGACGCGCAAGACCGATTACATCACGCTCAAGTTTAATCGCAAGCGGACGATTCCAGTAACCATACTGTTGCGCGCGTTGGCGGCGGCTGATGATGGCTTGCCGAAGTCTCAGGCGCCGATAAAGACGGGCGAAGACGAGGAAATCCTCGAATTGTTTGCGGCTGTCGATAACAACGAAGCGCACAAGTATATCGAGAGCTCATTCAAAAACGAGCCGGCCTGGGACGTCAAAAAGAATCAGACATTGGCGGATGCCGCGTTGATCGAGTTCTACAAGCGCATGCGGCCGGGCGATCCGCCGACGCTGGATAATGCGCGGGAGTATCTGGAGGGACAACTCTTCGACCAGCGGCGCTACGACTTGGAAAGAGTCGGCCGTTACAAGCTCAATCAGCGTTTGGGGCTGGAAGGCGTCATCGACCCGTCGCACCGGACGATTAGCAAAGCGGATATCGTCAAGTTGGTCGAGCAGATGATCATGATCAACAACGGCGAACGCAAGCGCGACGACATTGACCATCTTGGCAACCGCCGCGTCAAGACCGTTGGCGAACTCATTGGCAACAAGCTGCGTATTGGTTTGCGGCGGATGGAGCGCGTGGTTAAAGAGCGCATGTCCATCCGTGAAGCGGAGCAACTGACGCCGGTGTCCTTGGTCAATATCCGCCCGATAGTGGCGGCTGTGCGCGAATTCTTCGGCTCGTCGCAACTGTCGCAGTTCATGGAGCAGACGAATCCGCTGTCAGAACTGACGCACAAGCGCACGCTCTCGGCATTGGGGCCCGGTGGCCTGCGGCGGGAGCGCGCTGGTTTTGATGTTCGAGATGTGCATCACAGCCACTATGGGCGCATCTGCCCGATCGAGACGCCGGAAGGACCCAACATCGGCTTGATTGGTCGGCTGGCGAGTTATGCGCGGGTGAACGACCTGGGCTTCATTGAGACGCCGTATCGCAAGGTTGTCAATACGATGGATGTAGCCGACGAGGGCCTCATTGGCCGTATTGTCCGAGACGATATCGAGAACGCGAAGGGAAAGGTTATCTTTGAAGAAGGCGCGGTGATCGACAAGAAAGCCGTGACGAGGCTCAAACGATCCAAGATCTCCGAGGTGCCGGTCCTGCCCTTTGCGACGCACGAGATTGAGTATCTCTCGGCCGACCATGAAGACAAGTTCATCATTGCGCAGGCGAACGCGGTGCTTGACGAGCGCGAGCAGTTTGTCTCCAATCGTGTGTCTGCGCGTTATGAGCAGGGCTTTCTATCCGTGCCGCCGCGGCGGATCGAATACATGGATATCGCCCCGAGGCAGATTGTTGGAATCAGCGCGGCGCTAATTCCCTTCCTCTCCCATGATGCCGCCAACCGTGCGTTGATGGGCTCGAACATGCAGCGTCAGGCGGTGCCATTGATTACGCCTGATGTATCGGTTGTCAGTACTGGCATGGAAAGGCAAGCGGCGTCGGATAGCGGTCAGGTATTGGTATCGGATATCGAAGCCGAAGTAATCAGCGTGCAGGGGCACCGCGTGATCGTCCGAACAAAAGACGACACCGAGTATATTTTCCAGTTGCGCAAATACGAGCGTTCGAATCAGTCGACCTGTATCGATCAGCGGCCGGTGGTGCGCAAGGGTGATTGGATCAAACCGGGCGATGTGATCGCCGACAGTTCGTCGACCTATGACGGTCATCTGGCGCTGGGGCATGATGTTCTGACCTGCTTCTTGTCCTGGGATGGCGGCAATTATGAAGACGCGCTGCTGGTTAGCGAAGATATGTTGAGGAAGGACAAGTTCACCAGCATACACATTGAAAAGCACGAGATTGAAGCGCGGGATACGAAACTGGGTCCGGAGGAAATCACCTACGATATTCCTAATGTAGGGGAGGATGCTCTCAAAGATCTTGACGAGCACGGCATCGTGCGTATCGGCGCCGAGGTGGGACCGAACGATATTCTGGTGGGCAAGATCACGCCAAAGGGCGAAAAGGAATTGTCGCCGGAAGAGAAGCTGCTGCGGGCGATCTTCGGCGAGCAGGCGCGGGAGGTTAAGGATTCATCGCTGCGGCTGCCGCATGGAGATCGCGGCAAGGTGATTGACGTCAAAGTGTTCACGCGCGACGAGCATCCTGATCTGCCCGCCGGTGTGGAAAAGATGGTGCGGGTAAGCGTAGCGCAGCGGCGTAAACTCACTGTTGGCGACAAGATGGCCGGCAGGCATGGGAACAAGGGCGTGATCTCAAAAATCGTTTCGGTAGAGGATATGCCGTATATTGAAGGCGGCCTGCCAGTTGAGATCATTCTCAATCCGCTTGGCGTACCCAGCCGCATGAACATCGGGCAAATCCTTGAACTGCACCTTGGCTGGGCGGCGGACCGAATGGGATTCCGCGCGATAACGCCCGTGTTTGATGGCGTCATGGAGAATGAGATCCAGGCGGAGCTTGGCCGTGCCTGGATGATCGATTGGGCATGGCGGCTGACGACAGAAGGCGCCTGGGCAAATCAGGAAAGGCTGGCTGAGACGATGGGCATGGAGGCGAAAGACTTCGATGACGACATGCACGTTATTAGCGCCTTCCTGTACGAGCGAGTAGGCGAGTCAGGTGCCTATGACAATGAAAAGATCATTCTCGAGCGGGACCCAATTTACGTGCGGCGAGTCGCTGTGGCGGAGATGTTGCGCGAAGCCGGCTACGATCCGGATGAGATTATGGTCTATGACAACAGCGAGCTCAGCGCCGATGTGCGTGACCAGCAAGATATGAAGGCGCTGGAAGCATCTGTGAGGCTATGGATTCAGCAGACTGCGCCCGATGGCATTGAGCTGGGGGAAGATCTTTCGATTCGCGATCTCTTTGAGATTGCCGATCGCGTGATGTTTGAGACGGGCCAGCCCGTGCCGCACTATGGCAAGCAGACCTTGTATGACGGTCGAACCGGCGAACCCTTCGACCGACATGTAGCTGTGGGCTATGTTCATATGCTGAAGCTGGCGCACCTGGTCGAGGATAAGGCGCATGCGCGTTCAACGGGCCCGTACAGCTTGGTCACGCAGCAGCCTCTCGGCGGGAAGGCTCAGTTTGGCGGTCAGCGCTTCGGCGAAATGGAGGTATGGGCGCTCGAAGCTTATGGCGCGGCGCATATCTTGCAGGAAATGCTGACGGTGAAATCCGATGATGTGCAAGGGCGCGTCAAGACCTACGAAAGCATTGTCAAGGGAGAGCCGATCGAAGAGCCTGGCATACCCACCAGCTTCCGTGTTTTGGTCAAAGAACTGCAGAGCTTGGGCTTGTCGGTCGAAGCGATCACGGGCTCCGGCGATGTGATTCGCTTCGGGAAGTATGATGAGCAGGCGCGCAAGCCGCAACCGGAGACTGGCTTGCTGGGCCTGGGGGCGGGTTAGCGCCGGGCAAAAGACAGCCAGAATCAAAAGGACGCATCCCGGGTGGTGTGTCCTTTTTTCTTGTACAGCGGTTCATTGCTTAAGGGCTATTCTTGGTATTCTGCGCTTCAAGATTCGCTCAGATTCACATCTGCGTAATGGTGAATTGTACATGGCGGAAAAACTTCGCATAAGCGGGCGCAAACTTGCTTGATTTTGATATTATAGTGTGCTAATCTCACTACAGCTTGGATTGTTCCAAAAAGCACAAATGGTTGAATACCGATGTCGACCATCCTGGAGTTCGGTCCGGTCACAGCCTTGCTGGTCATCGCGTCCACACTAGCGTTGATCATCGCCAATATCTCGCGTGTGATGGGCCCACAACGGCCGACCTACCGCAAGTCTGTACCCTATGAAAGCGGCATGAAGCCCATCGGTCCGGCGACCCGGCGCTTGCCGGTGAAGTTCTACCTGGTCGCGGTCCTCTTCATCATCTTTGACATTGAGGTGATATTCTTTCTGCCCTGGGCGGTATCAATGCGCGACTTGGGGGTCTATGGCTTGGCGGTCATGGCTGTCTTCACGGTGATTTTGATCGTAGGCTTCGTCTACGAGTGGAAGAAGGGTGGTTTGGAATGGGAGTAAGCTCAAAGCTGGGAAACCTGGGTGTCGTCACCACCACCGTTGAACAAGCTGTGAACTGGGGGCGTACGGGCGCGATGTGGCCTCTGCTATTCGGTCTGGCTTGCTGCGCGATTGAGTATATGAGTTCGCAAGCCTCGAGTTATGATCTTTCGCGTTTCGGCATGGAATTGAATCGGGCGACGCCTCGTCAAGCGGATCTGTTGATAGTGTCTGGACGTCTGACGCGCAAGATGGCGCCGGTCGTGCGGCAGCTTTATGACCAGATGGCGGAACCGAAGTGGGTGATATCGATGGGCGATTGCGCGTCCTGTGGCGGTGTTTACAACAACTATGCGATCGTGCAAGGCGTTGACGAGATCATCCCGGTTGATGTCTACGTCGCCGGTTGTCCGCCACGCCCGGAGCAGTTGTTGCACGGGATCTTGACGTTGCATGAGAAGGTCAAGAGCGAACGCATCGCTGATTGGGCCTAAGCGCATTTAGCTGGAGACGGCAGGCAAAGAGGACGGCGGAAAAATGGAGATACCGGCGGCGCGAAACCCGGTTGATGTCTTGCGCGAAGCCTTTGGCGAGGCGATTCTGTCCGTCAAGGAATTTCGCGGCGAGACGACGATTGTTGTCGATGCGGCGCGGGCGACCGACGTCTTGGATTTCCTCCGCGTCAGTTCCGGGCTCGTCTATAACATGCTCTCGGATGTGAGCGCTGTCGATTATTATCCGAGCGATTACGGCGAGCAATTTGACGGGGGAGGCAGTGATTATCGGCCCGAGAGATTTGCCGTGTCCTATCACATCCTGTCAATGCTTTACAATCGCCGTCTGCGGGTCAAGGTATTTGCCGACGAAGAAGATCCGCGGCTGCCGACAGCAACAGTGATCTTTCCAGCGGCGAATTGGCTTGAGCGTGAAATCGCCGACATGATGGGCATTATATTCGAAGGGCACCCCGACCAGCGTCGTCTGCTGATGCCGGACAACTGGTATGGACATCCTCATCGGCGCGACTATCCGCTGGGCAAGGAGACAGTCGCCTTTTCATTTAATGAGGCTGAGATAAGCAAGCACAAGCCCTTCGCCACAGATTAGACTTTGGGGTCGATATGGCAGTCGCAACACCAACGCAATCGATAGAGGAGCAGCGCCGCTGGGAAGGCAGCCTGGATCAGTTGCGCGGGCTGGTGTCTGATCGCGCCATCACCGGCGAGACCATGCTGCTAAATATGGGTCCGCATCACCCGAGTACTCACGGGGTTTTGCGCTTGCTTCTGGAGTTGGATGGCGAACAGATCGTATCGTGCTTGCCGGATATCGGTTTCTTGCACACGGGCATTGAGAAATCTGTAGAGGACAAGAGTTACGAGAAAGCGTTGCCGCTGACGGACCGGATGGATTATCTTTCGCCGATGTCAAACAACATGGCGTATTCGGCGGCGGTGGAAAAGCTGCTTGACTTGGATGTGCCGGAGCGGGGGCAGATCATTCGCGTGGTTTGCCTTGAGTTGGCGCGCTGCGCGAGCCACCTGGTATGGTTGGGCACCCACGCAATCGATATGGGCGCTATGAGCGTCTTGCTTTATGCCTTTCGTGAGCGTGAACGCGTCCTCGGCATGTTCGAGATGCTCTCCGGCCAGCGGATGATGAGCAGTTACATACGTCCTGGCGGTGTCTGGCGGGATGTTCCAGATGACTTCTTGCCGACGATCAAGCAGTTCTTGAATGACTTCCCAGCTAAGGTTGACGACTACGAGGCCTTGCTGACGCAGAATCCGATCTGGAAAGACCGGGCTCAAGGCGTGGGTGTCATTGAACCGGATGTTGCTCTCGCTTACGGTTTGACCGGTCCAGCCTTGCGTGGCAGCGGCGTCAATTGGGATTTGCGCAAGGCTCAGCCATACTCGGGATACGAGACATACGACTTTAACGTGCCGCTGGGCGAGCATGGCGATGTCTATGATCGCTACTTGATTCGGATCCATGAATTCCGCGAAAGCATGAAAATCCTGAATCAGGCAGTGTCCCGTTTGGAAACGGTCAAGGGACCGTACCGTTCCGAGAATCGCAAGTATTGCCCGCCGTTGCGCAGCGAGTTGGGGCAGAGCATGGAGGCGGTCATTCATCACTTCAAGCTCTGGACCTACGGTTATGACGCGCCCGATGATGAGATATACAGCGCCATCGAAAGTCCACGCGGCGAGATCGGCTGTTATATTCACGGCACTGGGGCGAACAAACCGCGGCGGGTACATTTCAAGACGCCTTCATTTATTCATATTAGCGCTCTGCCTGTGATAGCGAAGGGATACTTGCTGGCTGATATGGTGGCGATTATCGGGAGCGTCGATATTGTGTTGGGCGATTGTGATCGATAAATTGCCAGGAACCTGGCGATTGCGGGTTTCGGCTACTGCACGGATTCCCGCAGTTGGGCAGGGAATCCGTTTATGAAGGAACGCGACAAATGGCGATAATCGGCAATCCGAAATACGAAGAGCGCATCAATCACCACTTGGGAAAGTATGAGACCAAGCGCTCGGCGGTTATGCCACTGCTTTTCATCGCGCAGGAAGAATATGGCTGGGTGAATCCCGAGGGCATTGACGAGGTAGCGCAGATACTCAACTTAGATCCGACGCAAGTGAAATCAATCGCCGGCTTCTACACGATGTACTCGGAAAAACCCAAGGGCAAGTATTGGCTGCAAGTCTGTACCGATTTGCCATGCGCGCTTAAAGGGGCGGATGAGTTTCACGCTTGGCTGAAGGATGAGCTTGGTGTGGAAGAAGGCGGCACGAGCGCGGATGGCATGTTCACGGTTGATCATGTGATGTGCCTGGCCGCGTGTGACCAGGCGCCGATGCTGCAATGCAATTTTCACTACGTGGAGAATCTTGATCAAGACAAGATGCGCGAACTGCTGGCCAAGTGGCGGCAGGAGGCGGCTCAAACTGCAAACGGGCGGAATTAAGCCCGCATTACGCAGTCTGGACGAGCGCTAAGGAACTGAAGGGGTTTATGCACATTCTCTTGCGCGGACGTGAAATCGCGAACATCAAGCAGCTTGACGTCTATGAGGCGCACGACGGTTTCGCCGGCTTAAAGAAGGCGCTGGCGATGAAGCCTGCTGAGGTCATTGATATCGTTAAGGCATCCGGCTTGCGTGGGCGCGGCGGCGCGGGCTTCCCCACAGGCGTCAAGTGGAGCTTTATCCCGCAACATGAGCCGGTCAAATATGTCACCGTGAACGCTGACGAGAGCGAGACCGGCACCTTCAAAGACCGCGAAATTATGGAAGAGAATCCCTATCAATTGATAGAGGGTTCGCTGATCTGTGCCTACGCGATTCAAGCGAAGGCGATCTACATTTATCTGCGTGGCGAGTTCTGGGATATCGGCGACCAACTTGACGCCTGCATCGAAGCGCTGCGCGAAAAAGGCTACATCGGCAAGAACATCATGGGCTCGGGCTATGACTGCGAGGTGTATACGCATCTCGGCGCGGGCGCATACATCTGCGGCGAGGAGAGCGCACTGCTAAACAGCCTTGAGGGTTATCTGGGTCAGCCGCGCGTGCGTCCGCCTTTCCCGGCGCAGAAGGGCGGCGGCTTGTACAAAGAGGCGACCGTTGTCAACAACGTGGAGACGCTGGCCAATGTGCCTTTCATATTAATTGAAGGCGCGGAGGCGTTCAAGGCGATCGGCACGGAGCAGAGCAGCGGCAACAAGATCTATTGCGTCAGTGGGCATGTCAAGAAGCCGGGCAATTACGAATTGCCGATGGGCACGACATTTCGCGAGCTGCTTTATAAACACGCCGGCGGTCCTTTGTATGACGCCCGCGCTTTCAAGGCGATGTTGCC
>JAPOYU010000018.1 GCA_026706395.1 Chloroflexota bacterium | reverse complement strand
CACGCCAATCACCTGGCTCAAGGACCCGACGCGCCACCTCCTCAAGATCAAGGCAGTCAACGCAAAAGACAGCAGCGAAGCCGATGCTCTGCCAACTAAACCTGATGAGACGGCGCAGGACGAGACAAACAGTCAGCCCCGCGCAGAGTAAGCGGCTTATCCCCTGACGCGAGCGACCTTGCCTCCGCGGGGGCTTGCCTTTCCTCAGCGAATGAAGTATCGAAAAAAGCCTGCCCGATAATGGGGAGGCTTTTTGATTTTGCCTAATCGCAGGCTGCGCCGAGGCTATTCCTGCCCGTCCAGCTCAGCCTGTTCCGCGGCGATGCGCTCCGGCGTACAGGATTGACTCGCCAGGAATGACAAAAATCCCGCATCGCCCGCTTGCCGGTCTTCCAGAGCGCGGACATCTCCCGTCCGCATCTCGTGCTGGACCCGCTCGGAGAGCGTCGTTTCGCCGTCCTCGATCACCGCGTCGGCTTGGTCGAGGATCTCTTGTGAAATCTCGATGCCCTGGTCTGCCGCCATATCCAGGTTCACGCCGATGGCTTCGCTGCTCTGTTCGATGATGGCTGTCCGTGCGATGTCGATATCGCCATTCAGATGCGCCGCCAGGATCCGCCCCAGATTTTCGCCCTGGGCGTAGTAATTGTAAAAGCCGAAGCTCAGGGTCGCGCCGGATTCGATCGAGAACAGCGCCGGGTGGAAGACGGGGATGCCATATTCGCTGCCCAGGTTGATGACTAGGGGCAAGCCCGTCGCGTCCATGCGCAGATCAATCGGCATGACGAAGGCAAAAGCGTCCGAGCCGCGGTTGATCAGCCCTTCGGCCGCCAGCAGCACTTCATCGACGCCAGCCACCGCCGCCTCCACAACGGTTAAGCCCAGCGCCTCGCCGATTTGCTTGATCTCCTCCGCGCCAGCCATGCCAGCCGCCTCCGACGAATCGTAGATGGTGCCGATGGTGTCAATCTCGGGGTAATGCTGCAGCATCAGGAACAAGATGTCCTGGTAGGGCGTGGTGGAAACCGCGCCGGTCACATGAGCCGGCTTGATGCAGGGCGATTGCGCCAAGCCCGCTTCGTAAGGGTTGTAGACGGAAGTGAAGAGAACCGCCGGCGGCTCTTCCATATCGCTGGTGGCGTTGATGGCCATCTGCGTCACCGTAGTCGTCAGCGTGACCAGCGCGTCCGGCTCGTAATCCAGGGCGTTTTCCAGCATCAGGCTGGCGGTGGGCAGGTCGAAGTTGGCGCTGCCAAAAACGACACGGATGTTCTCGCCATCCAGGTCCTGCCGGCTGTGCAGGATAGCGTTCTCTTCGGCGCTGATGAAGCCGTAAGATTCCAGCACATCAAGGATGGCGCCCTCGGTGACATCGTAGGTGGGCAAGTCGCCGAAACGCAGGATGGCGACGGTGGGACCGTCATGCGCTTGAACCGCCGCCAATGGTAGCAGCAGCGTCAAGACCAGGATCGTAATTATATGTTTGCGCATGATTTCCTCCTACTATGGATAATCTTCGTCGACATAAGCCCAAGACGATACGCTGCCATCGGAAAGCGTTACTTTCACGCGGAAGTTGAAGGCTCGGTTTAGAGCGCGGTAATTAGCCATATTCTGGAATTCCAGATAGGTTATCCCGTCTTGGGTATACCTGTTTTTTATGTCCAAGGACATCCAGGTGTCGGCAATGCCGCCGCCCTTGACCTGGATCTTGGCGTTGCTCTCGTTCGGGATGGCGTCCCAAGACAAAATCATGTGGTTATCCCCGGTGTTGATTCCCACATAGGTGAGGTTGGAAATGGTTACGCTGCTACTGGTTTGCGCTTGAATTGAGATGAGAGGGAGGGTAAGGCAAATCAATGCTAGCGCAATGCCGATGATGGCGATCACTGAACGGTACTTCATTTTTCTTTCCTTTCCTTTAGGAAATTTGTATACAGACCGATCGATTCTTGTCCCAGACGGCGTGGCTGCGGATACATTAAGCCGATTAGTCGAAGGACAGCTTTATGGTATTGCTCCAAGACGAACTCCCCACTTTCACGCGGTACTCCAACTCTGTCCCCGGCGAATTTTGCAAGGCCGTGACGTGCACCTCGGTTTTACCGTTACCCAAATGATTGGTGACAAATATCTGTACGCGTAGCCACACGCTGGTGATGCCGCCGCCTTTGACCTGCATCTTTATTTCGCCGCCGCCGTCTACAGTATTCCAACTGAATATATCACGTTGATACGTCCCGTCCTCATTAACCCAGACTCCATCATACGTGAAGTTATTGATTTGCTGGGCGCTCGCCAGATAGGGCAGCGCGGCGAAGATGACAAATATGAGCAGAAGAGCAATCGCTTTGATTGCGCTTGAGACGAACTTACGATCTTTCATGAGCCACCGCCTTCCGTGATATGTTCTACTTTCATCGTATGGCAATTTTGAGTTCGCTGTCAAGCAAGTGGGCAAGACGCTTGCTGTAGCGCAGGACTGGGGGATTATACAGTTAGCTGCTTGCGACGCGCAATTCGACCTTGGCGTCGAGGAAGAAGCCCAGCGACTGAACTTCCGCTTCGAGATAGGGCAGGAGCGATTGATCGAGCGCCTCAAACGGCTCGACGAAGACTCGAACCCCAGCCCGCTGTTTCTCCAGTTTCCAGTTCGCCACCGCTTCGCCATCGACGAGCAGGCAGGCTCTTATCAGCCCGCCGCCGGGATGCACGCGCTTGGCGAAGGCCTCGGCCACCATGAAGGCGCGGCTTTCGTAGCCGAGCAGGTAGTTGTCGTAGCGCGGCAGCAGACGGAGGGTCGGCTCGCTGGTTGGCGCCTCCAGCTGATCAAGCTGTCGCTCCAGCATCAGCGCCTCGCCATCGGGAATCGTTACGGGAACGCACTCGGGCGCGATCGCCGCCCAGGCCGCCTTCACTTGAGACGCGCCCAAGCCCGACCAGCGCTTGAAGTCCGCTGGCGTCGCCGGTCCGTAGGCGGCCAGATAGCGCCGCGCGAATTCCGCTGGTGGATCGGCCGGACGCTGCGCCAGCGCTTCAGATGGCAGCCACTCGTCGAGCAGCGCGTAGTTCAGGTCGCCATCGACTTCGGCGCCGAGGCAGATGAGCCCGCGCAGGGCGGCGAAGCGCGCAAGATGATGAATGGCTTGGCCCGCGACTGGAATCCCGCGTTCGCCCAAGGCTTGCGTCAGTTGCGCGCGGGTCAAGGCGCCGGCGCTCAGGATGTCTTCGATCGCGGCTAGCGCCCGCTCGCGAATATCTTCGGTCAAGCCAAGCTGTTTATAGCGACTCCGCGTGCCGCGGATGGCGGGCGGTCCACAGAGTTCAAGCTGCCAGCGCAGGTCTTGTGCCGGGACCAAATGCAGCGTGCCGCGCAGCGTCCAGGTCAAGACGAAAGCTCGCTCCACTTCGCGGACGCGCGCCACATCAGCAAGGGTGATGCCGCGGCCGCGCGCGTGGATGGCAAGCTGAGCCGAGGACCACTCTTGCGATTGTAGAGCGAAGAGCTGGCGCGTGATGTCCCCGACAGACGGCGATCGGCTGGCATCGCTCAGCCATTGACTGCGAGCGCGCATCTGACGCAACTGCTCGCGCGTGATTGCCGGCGGCATTATTGCCGTCCTTCTCTTGTCAGGATTGAGTCCAGGTTGCCCGCATGTGATAATAGGCGGCGCTGGCCGACTTGTCAAAGGATTTTCCGGCGTCGTGAAAGCGAGAACTTGCCGCCGTCCGAGTCTGCTGGCGCTGATCCTGCTCTGCGCGCTCATATCGAATGCTTGCAGCGCCGCCGCGCCGCGCGTCGCATTCGCGGATTTGGACTTCGGATTGGCGGACGCCGGCAGCGGGGAAAAGCTATTCAAGCAATCGAATAACGAAGCGCCTGCTTGCTCCGCTTGCCACTCAATTACGGGCGAGAGCAGCGGCATCGGCAATACGCTTGCGAATGTCGGCGCCTTGGCAGGCGGGCGTGTCGCTGGTCAATCAGCCGAAGAGTATCTCTTCTGGAGCATCCTGCGCCCGGGTCAGCATCTTGTCGCCGGTTATTCCAATATCATGTACGCTGGCTACGAAGACAGCCTGGAAGCGGCCGATATCGCTGATCTGATTGCGTATCTGATGACGCTGCGCTAATCATGAGCGGATTGCATCTATAATCAAATCGCGTAGCGAGCGACAACGCTGCCATCGCGAATTTGATTTATTCAGGAGCCTATCATGGACATTAGCACAGCGAGCGGCGCGCTGATCATAAGCCTATTACGCCTGCTGCATATCATCGCCGGGCTCATCTGGGTTGGTTCGGCGCTGATGCTGTCGTACTACATTGAGCCGACGGCGCGCGCGCCCGCCGCGGATGGCGAAGGCTTTCTGCGCGCTCTCTACAGCAAGTCCAGCTTCCCCCGCCTGATTCCGCTGTCGGCGGTCGTCACCACCGTCGCCGGTCTGCTCTTGTACAGCCTGCTCTCCTATCATGAGGCCATGAGCAGCGCGATGGGGATCATCTTGACAATCGGCTCGCTCTTCGGGCTGCTCGCCTTTGGTCACGGCTATTTCACGGTCTGGCGGCAAAACGGGCGATACGCTCGGTTGGCGGGCGCGGAGGGGGCCGGTGGCGAGGCTTTGGCGCGGCTGGAAGCGAAGATGCGGCGCAACGGACGGGTCAGCCTGTGGCTGGCGCTGATTTCCTTGATCCTGATGGCGGGCGCTCGCTACGCAGGTCCAATCTTCGCCTAGGCGCGGATTGAGCAAGACTGTACGCGGCGTGTATATTGATACGCCATGCGCCTAACGCGAAAGCCAACTGAATAATGGCGGAAACTCCATCATTGCAGGCGGATGCCGCTTCCGATGCGACCGTGCCGGGAGATCAGGAGCGCACGAACGCGCGTCTCGTCGGCGCCAGCGGCATCCTGGCGCTGGGCAATATCTGCAGCCGCATTCTCGGGCTCGTCCGCGAAATGGTGATCACGTATTTGTTCGGCGCCAGCGGGGCGGTCGACGCCTTGCAGGTCGCCATCATCGTGCCGAAAGCCATTTACGATCTGCTGATCGGCGGGCACATCAACGGCGCCTTCGTACCCGTGCTAAGTGAAGTCATCACGACCCGCGGCAAAGACGAGTTGTGGCGCGTCGTCTCGGCTTTGATCAGCTTGGTCATCGCGCTGCTGGCGCTGCTTGTTTTGTTGCTGGAGCTGTTCGCGCCACAGATAGTGCCGATGGTGGCGCCGGGCGCCGACAGCCCGACGCAGCGGCTCGCCGTCGATCTGCTGCGATTGACCGCGCCGGCGCTGATCTTCATGAGTCTTTTCGCGGTCTTCAGCGGGACGCTCTTCGCCCTGCGCTCGTTTACGCTGCCGGCTTTCGCTGGCGTGGTTTTCAACGCTTGCATCGTGCTGGTGACGCTGGCGCTGGCGCCGTCGCTGGCGCTGTATCCGCGCCTCGATAGTTTATCAATCGCGCAGCCCTTCGCCGTCTTACGGCCATCGGCTGGCATCATCGCGGTGGCGCTCGGCTGGCTGGTCGGCGCCCTCGCCCAGATGCTGCTTCAGATGCCGGGCTTGCGCCTGCGCCGCTTGCGCCCCAGCCTGAATTGGCGGCATCCGGCGCTGAAAAGCATCGGCTTGCTCTACCTGCCGGTCATGCTTTCGCTGATCATCGACACGCTGATCATTCGTCCCGTCAGCTACAACTTGGCCAGCCAGACGATTGAAGGCGGCATTGCCATCATGAATTGGGCCACCACCCTGGTTCAGTTCCCGCAGGGTTTGGTGGCGACGGCGATCAGCATTGCCATCCTGCCGACCTTGGCGCGGCAGGCGGCCGAAATGACCGGGGCGGCTCAACGCGCTTTCAAGGATACTTTGGGGCTGGGGCTGCGCCTGGCGACCACGCTGATCCTGCCGGCCGCGACGGGCTTGTTCCTGCTGGCAACGCCGATTATCGCCCTGCTATTTGAGAATGGCGCCTTTCTGGCGGGCGATACGGCGGCGACGGCGCTGGCGCTGCGTTTATATCTGATCGGCTTGCCCTTCGCCGCGCTTGATTTGCTGCTCGTCTACGCCTTTTACGCGCGGAAGGATACGCTGACGCCGGCGCTAATCGGCGTTGTCAGTCTCGTCTGTTATCTGGCGGCGGCGCTCTTGCTCTTCGATCGCTTCGGTTTGTTCAGCCTGATGATTGCCGACAGCGTCAAACATATCGCGCACTCGTCGATCTGCGCAGTTTTGCTATGGCGGCGGCTGGATGGTTTCGGTCCGCAGCGGCTGGCGCGCACGGGCGCGAAGGCGGCCTGCGCCTCGCTGGTAATGGCGGGCGTCGCCTATTTCACATTGCCGTGGCTGTCGCAATGGATTGGAGCGACGAGCGTCGCGCGCGAGCTGGCTTTGGTGGGAGTCTGCGCGTTGCTTTATGGCGGCGTCTTTTTGTTGGCGGCGCGTGTTATGAAGATCCAGGAGCTGGCCTGGCTGCTGAAGCTGCTGCGCGAGCGGCTAAGGAACTAGCGGCGCGGCGGGCGACCCAAGGATCGCCCCTACATCGATTAGATTTGGGCGGGCGACTCACAGGGTCGCGTAGGTCGCGAAGACACCGACCGCCGACACTGACCATCAGTCGCCCCTACGGATTTTGCGCTGCGGCGGACTGTAGCGGCGTTCGCGCCGGGAAGGTTTGGCAATTGCGGCCACGAATTCAAGACGACAGTTTTAAGCTATGGCTGCTTTCCTGCCTGGTCTTCGTCATGGGCGGCATCAACGGCGGCGCGCTGGGCGTGGTGTGGATTTACATACAGGCTGACTTCGGCTTAACCGTAAGCGCGCTCGGCGCTATGGTCACGGCGGCGACCGTCGGGCGAACGATCACCAGCGCGTTTAGCGGTCCAATCATCGGCCGCTTCGGCATTGCGAACGTGATGATGGGAGGCTTGGCGATTGGCGCCCTCAGCATGCTCGCCTTCGCGCTGGCGCCATCCTGGCTGGCGGTCATGCTCATCGCGCTGGGCAGCGGCTTTGGCTCGGGCGTATTGGCTGTCGGCTTGAACGCTTTCGCCGCGGTCAATTTCAGCGCGCGCCGCATGAATTGGCTGCACGGCAGCTTCGGCATCGGCACGACAATCGGACCCTTTGTCGTCACCACAATCGTGCTGGATTTCGCCCTCGGCTGGCGCTGGATTTACGTCATTTTCGCGGGGACGCGCCTCGTGATGTTCGCGCTATTCTACCTGACTCGGGATCAATGGCGAATCAGCGAGGCGAAAACAAAGGGCGTCAAGTCCAGCCATGCCAGTATGCGGCAGACTATGCGCCTGCCGATCATGTGGCTCTTGACAGCCGCCTGGCTGATGGCGACTGGAAACGAACTGGTCGCCGGTCAATTTGCCAACAGCTTCCTGATTGACGCGCGCTCGCTTGAACCGAAGGCGGCGGCAACCTGGGTGAGCATATACTGGGCGAGCCTGAGCCTCAGCCGATTTGCGGCTGGCTTCATTATCACGCGCATCAGCAGCAGCGGCTTTCTACGCCTGAACAATATCGGCATCATGATTGGCGCGGCTTTGTTGGCGATCAACCTGAGCCCCTTCGCCAGCTTGCTGGGTTTGGCGCTGATCGGCTTTGCGATCGCGCCTTTCGCGCCGCTGATGGCATCGGAAACGCCGGCGCGCTTGGGCAGCGCGCATACAGCCAACGCGATGGGGCTGCAATTCACGGGCGCGAGACTGGGTTTGGCGCTCGTGCCCTGGCTGGGCGGCATCCTAGCCGAGATGGCCGGCATGGAAATCATCCCGCGATATGTCTTCGTGATCGGACTCATCACCTTCTTTCTGTTTGAGGCGATCGTCTGGCGGGATGTCAAGCGGCCTGTGGCGAAGGCGCTTTAATCGACATTAGGTCAATTGATTGACCGCATCCACGAGCGCCATGATGTAGCCGGTCGAATAGGCGTGGCCGCGGTGGCGCCAACTGTCGTCATTGATCATCTCCGGCACGTGGTCGTCGATGATGAAGCCGGTAAAGCCGACTTCTTTTAGCGTACGGATCGCCGCCACCACGTTCATATTGCCCTCGCCGGGGAAGCATTCCTGGAACTTGGGCACGCAGCCCTGGACATCGCGGAAGTGCACGTAAAAGATCTTGCCGCGCTCGCCGAAGTAGCGCATGGCTGCGAGCACGCCATCGTTATTGCTTTGATCGGCGTAGACCATTTCCGAGAAGCAGCCCATGCAGAAATCCAGCCCGTGATTGGGGCTGGGAACAGCCTCCAGCGCGCGCTTGAAATTCTCCGGCTTGTAGAAGATGCGGGCGATGCCGCCCAACGACGGAACTGGCGGATCATCCGGATGCAGCGCGATCTTGACGCCGGCTCCTTCCGCGACTGGTATCACCGCCTGCATGAAAGCGACGTAATTGTCGAAGATCTCATCTTCGCTGTATTGGCGGTCTGCGGCCTCGGGCACTTGCTGAATGCCCGTGATGACCTCGCCGGCCAGCGCCCGCTCCATATCGAAAGCCGTCACTTTGACGCCACCGCGGCCGAGAGCCATGGGCGTGCGCCAGACTAGGTTGGGCATCCAGTTCAAGCCGAGGATGGGGATGCGGGCCTCGCCCATATTGCGCACGAGCGTCTGGTAGTTGGCGATCTGCTCGTCGCGACGGGCTCCATTCAGCATGGCGTCTATGTAGAAATGGCGCGGCACGTTTTCAATCGCTTCCAGCTCCAGCTCGTAATCGTTGACCCGCTGCTTCAAGCGCTTGAGATCGTCGACTTCCCAGTAGCCCTTGTCCTCCGGCAGGTCAATATCTTCGGGGATCAGATCAATGCCCTTGCCGATCATGTTGAATTGCACGCCGCCGACGCCCAGCTGCTTGGCGAATGTCAGATATTCGTGCGTGGCTGAGGAATGCTGCCCCAGCGCAACTCGCATTTCTTGGGTCACGGGTAGCCTCCTTGCGCTGTCGATAACGCTGCACGGATTCAAGTGTACCTTACTTGTCGGCTCATCCGCGCGGAAAATCAGGCAATGGTCAGGCGGGCTGGCGCTGGCTATACTCTGCGAGCAAGGCGGCAATTCAAGATCCCGCTACGGACGCTTTGAAAATGCAAATGCGCCGATTCTTACTCATTCTGGTTTTCAGCGGCTGCCTGCTTTGGGCTCTTATGGTCGCACCGGCGCTTGGGCAAAACGGCGCGACCCAGTACTATGCCTTGGACAGAATCGGCGGGCGCATCAAGCAGCCGACGGGCTTGGCCCAGGCCGGGGGTGATCTTCTCTTCGTTACCGAACGATCTGGGCGCATCCTCGTGCTGGAGGATGAGGAGTTTCTGCCGAGACCCTTCCTGGATTTGCGCGCTAAAGTCGATGCGAGCGCAAGCGTTGAACAGGGCCTGCTGGGCTTGGCTTTTGACCCGCGCTATGCCGAGAACGGCTTTTTCTATGTCGCCTACAGCGATGTCGAATTCACGCTCCACTTCGAGCGCTATCAAGTCTCAGCCTATCCTTATGTCGCCTTGCCAGATTCCGGGGAAGCGCTGCTCTCCGTGCGGCAGGCGTCGCCGCTGCACAAAGGCGGACATCTAAGATTTGGACCGGAGGGCTATCTCTATCTGTCGGTGGGCGATGGCGGCATATCGGACGTTCAGGATTCGACCGGTCAAAACCGGGACGATCTTCGCGGTAAAATCCTGCGGCTCGATGTCAGCGGCGGCTTGCCCTACGTAATTCCGGCGGACAATCCCTTCGTCGATGCGGCCGGATACCGGCCGGAAATCTGGCTGCTGGGCTTGCGCAACCCCTGGAAGTTCAGCTTCGCGCCTGGCTCGCGGGCGCTGTACATTGCCGATGTGGGCTGGGCGAGCCGCGAGGAAATCAACTATCTGCCGGCGGAGAGCGGGGGCGGCGACAACTTTGGCTGGCGGCTGTTCGAAGGCGAATTGCTCGTCGAGCCGGAAGATGTTACGGCGCAATCCGCCTCTGAAGCGGCTGCAGGATTTCGGTTTCCCGTCTTGGCCTATCCGCATATGAAGCCCCTCGGATATGACGGGAGCATACCGGTGGGCTGCGCGGTCATCGGCGGCCATGTGTATCGCGGCGGCGCCCTGCCTGAGCTTCAAGGCGCCTACGTTTATAGCGACTACTGCCACGGCGATCTTTGGCGCCTGTGGGAAGATGAAGCGGGCTGGCATACCGAGAAATTCTTCGATACCGACTTGAACGTCACCGCAATCGGCGAGGATGTCTTTGGCGAGTTGTATGTCGCCAGTTTCGATGGCAAGCTGTGGAAACTGATTCATGCGCCGGAAGGCGATAACGATGACGATGCTGTGCCCAACGAAAGCGATAATTGCCCGCTGGTCGCCAACCGCGACCAAGCGGATAACTGGGGAGCGGCGGGGGTGGGCGATGCCTGCGATGAGGACTTTTTCTTCAGCAAAGCGCCGGGCGTCGAGGTGAAGATGTTTCAGCAGCATTATGGCGCGTTTCACATCTACGCCTGCGACAGCGGCGGCTGCGGCTTCGTCGCCAATATCGACCCGCGCGAATTGAGCGCCGACGTTGTGCTGAAGATGCAAAGCGAACGCTTTGGCTGGACGGTCGAGGCGGCTTTCGTCGCCGCATCCGATGACGGGGCTGTGTATCATGTTAGGGTATACGATGAGGGCGGCGCCCATTATGTGGACGACCTGCAGCTGCTCATCTCAGGCGAGGCGCTGTCATGGCGCTACGAGCGCTGAGGAGAAGAACGTACTAGTCTTAAGCGCGCAAAGGCGCTACTGGCTTAAGGGGAGAGTCTGACATGCCAGGCAAAAGAGTGCTTGTTAGCGGATCGGATGGTCGCATCGGGCGCGCCACGGTCGCCGAGTTGAAGGCGCAGGGCTATGAGGTCACGCCGGCTGATCTGAAGGCGACGCAGCCTTGGGGTACGCAGATTGTCGATTTCACCGACTTGAGCCAGGTCCTGGGCGTCATGCGGGGGCAGGACGCCGTGATCCACCTGGCCGCCATCCCGTCGCCGGACGCGCATACCGCCGAAGTCGTCTTCCGCACGAATGTCATCTCGACCTTCAATGTCTTGGAGGCGGCGATGATTCTCGGCATTGGGAATATCACGATGGCGAGCAGTATTTCCGCCCTGGGTTATGCCTTTCGCCACCGCCCCTTCAACCCTCATTATCTGCCAATTGACGAGGCGCATCCGCTGCTCTCCCAGGATTGCTACGGGCTCTCGAAAATGATTGGCGAAGAACTGGCGGAAGGATACCTGCGCCGCACGCCTGACATGTCGCTGGCCAGCCTGCGCTTCACGGCTGTGCTGGATGAATCGTCGCAAGCCTGGCTGCCGCAAGCGCGCGCGGAACCGACTGACGATGTCTCGACTTATGGCGCCTTCTGGACCTTCGTCGATGTGCGCGACGCCGCCTTGGCTTGCCGCCTGGCGATGGAATATGAGGCGCCCGGCCACGAAGCTTTCTACATCTGCGCGCCCATCATCTACCGAAGCGATGACATACGGGATTTGATGGCGCGTCACTTTGCGGGCGATTATCCGATTGCCGATCATATTCGCGGGCGGGTTAGCCCGGTGGATAGCGGCAAAGCTGAGCGTCTGCTGGGTTGGCGGGCGCGCTACAATTGGGATGGGGCGCCGTTCGCCTGAAAATCCCCCTGCCTTGCGTGATGCCGTTTTGATGTGGTACACTCTCGCCACTGTGTCAATAGAGTTCCAAAAACCTAGTGGACGACCCTAACTCCCGGAGTCCCAAGCACATAGTAAGAGCGGCAGCCGTTCATGAGAATTCGTGGTCGGCGCTGTTCGCGTTCAGGGGCGGCGGGTCGGTAGCGCGCGGCGAATGAACGAGAGCGCAATTTTGTTGCTGCTTGTGTGCCTTGCGCTTGGCGCGCACGCGATCGTCAGCCTGCTGAACGCGGCGCTGCAGAATGTGTCGGCATCCGTCATGCGCGAGCGCGCCGACGAGGGCGACGCGACCGCCCGGCGCTACTTGACGCTGACAGACGATCCGATCCGCCTGGGCATGACGATTAGCGTCACCCATATATTGACGCGGATAGCGGTGGCGGCGCTTCTCGTGCTGTTATTGATCGAAGGCGCCGGCAGCAATGAGGCTGGGGCGCGGCTGCTGCTGGCGGCCGCTGCCGTGATCCTGGGCGCCGGCTTGACGCTCATCGTCGGCGATCTCGTGCCGGAAGCGCTCGGTTCCGCCCAAGCCGAGACCTTGTCCCTGCTTGCCATTACGCCGATCGCTGTTCTGCATGCGATCGTCTCGCCGGCGACCGCGCTCATGCTGTTGCTCAGCCGCCTGATTTCGCGTCTTTTCGGCGGCGATGCCCTGATGATGGTTAACCAGGTTACCGAAGAAGAAATCATGTCCCTGGTCCATGCCAGCCATAGCGGCGGTCTGATTGAAGAAGAGGAGAAAGATATGATCGCGTCGGTGCTGCAGCTGGACGAGAGCAGCGCGCGCGAATTGATGACGCCGCGCATCGATATCGTCGCGCTAGAGGCGAGCGCATCGATCAGAGACGCGCTGGCCGCCTTTGTCGAGTCGGGCTTCTCGCGCATTCCCGTTTATGAGGACAGCATCGACAATGTCAAAGGCTTGCTTTACGCGAAAGACATTCTGACGGCGGTGAAAGACGGGCAGGACTTCGCCAGCCAGCGAATTGACGAGCTCGTGCGCGCGGTGTCTTTCGTGCCCGAGACGAAGCGAGCTGACGCGCTGCTGAAGGAATTGCAGGCGAAGAACGTGCATTTGGCGGTGGTCGTTGACGAATACGGCGGCACGTCCGGCTTGGTTACAATCGAAGATTTGATCGAGGAGATCGTGGGCGATATCCGCGATGAGCATGACTTTGGCGAAGAAGAAGATTATGTTGAAGTCGGCGATGGCGCTTATTTGATCGAAGCCAGCATGGACCTCGATGACCTCAACGCGCTGCTCGCCTGCTCCATCGACACGAGCGACGCCGATACGCTCGGCGGTTATATCTATTTGGCTTTGGGGCGCGTGCCACTGGCGGACGAGGTAATCGAAACCGACATCCTGCGCATGACCGTGCTGTCGATTGATGGCCACCGCATCCGCAAGGTCAAGGTGCGCAAGCTCCCGAGCGACGCGGATGCTGTATTGCCCCTGTAGTGGTCCTGAAAAACTGGACACCTAGTAAAGAGAGTATACTAGATGCTCAG
>JAPOYU010000103.1 GCA_026706395.1 Chloroflexota bacterium | reverse complement strand
CCACCCGTCGTTGGTCGAGGCGATGATGTACGAAGGCAGCTTGTACGAGCCGCCTCGCGACTTCAACGCCGCCAATATGTACTTCAACACCAACGTTCTCGCCGACAACGGTTTCGATGTTCCGGGTCCCGATTGGACCAAGGACGACTTCCTCGAGATCGCCCGCGGCACTACCAAGAAAGACGACGCCGGAAACACCGAGGTATTCGGTTATGGCTGGACAAATCGCCTCTGGGGCAGCTGGATGCCCTGGATATTCGTCGCTGGCGGCAACCTCTATACTGAGGAACGCGCGCCCGGTGGCGAGTGGGTCTGGGACGGCTACTATGAGGGCGATATGGCGGCTGAGGGACGCGGCGGCGGTCTCCGCTGGCAAACGCCAATCGCGAATTCGCCCGAGGTGGTCGAAGCGCTGGAACTGGTGGTTGACCTCTGGAAGGAAGGTGTCACGCCCGATATCGGTATGGGCACCGGGCAAACGCTTACCGGCTTCTATGCCACAGGCAAGCTTACGATGACGCCAGCCGGCGGATTCTGGGCGGGGCGCCTGGCGAACGAAGGCATGGAAAAGGGCGACTTTGACGTCCAGCTCTGGCCCGCCTGGCGCAACCAGAAGCATCAATTCGGCACCGGCGGTCATTGGCTGAGCAACACCTCGACGGCGCCTGACGAAGCTTGGGAATTCATGAAGATCGAAGTCAGCCACGAAGGCTTCCAAAGCAGCATCTTCTTCAATCCGGTGATCATCACCACGCCGGCGCGCCGCTCCTACAGCCAAAGGGACGCTTACGAGACGACCGGACCGGCCAACAGCGATGTCTTCTACGATACGCTGGACGAGCATCCGTCGACCGCGCCGATCCCGGCGCCGCCCTGGTCGAACCCGATGACCACCATCTTCACGACATACACGGGCTTCGCCACATCCGGCGAGATGGAACCGCAGCAAGCGCTTGATGAAATGCAAGCTGAGCTGGAATCGCTGACCAATCGTGAAGGTCGCAAATACTACCAAGAGTAAACAAGTAGCAGCGAGACTAGAGCCAGTACGACTCGTGCTGGCTCTAGCCTTGTATCGATCTGAGGCCTGCGCATGACATCTCGTAATACAATAGCCGAGGTCGGCGGCGGGCCTTGGCACTGGTTAATGCAAGATACCATGGACGGGCTGCGGCGGCGGCGCGCCCTGCTTGGTTACCTGTTCTTATTGCCTACTTTGCTGGGCATTTTTATCTTCACAGCGGGGCCCGTATTTGTCTCTTTCGGGCTCAGCCTGTTTCAGTGGAATATCTTTAAACCGCCAGACTTTATCGGCTTGGAAAACTTTGAACGGCTGCTGGAAGACCGCCGCGTGATCATCGGCTTGGTCAACACGCTGAAATTCACAGTTTTGGCGGTTACCAGCCAGGTGACGATCGGTTTGATCTTGGCGCTCGCCGTTCATCGTATCAACCGAATTTGGCTTCGCTATTATTTTCGCACGGCGTTTTTCTTGCCCCTTCTGATGTCGGGCGCGTCGGTCGCTGTTTTCATGGGCTACATCTTTCACAAAGAATTTGGTCCGCTCAATTACTATTTGACGCTGCTGGGCATACCGCAGATTCCTTGGCTGACGTCATCCGACCTGGTGATGATATCCATCGCGATCATCTCGGCCTGGCGCAATATGGGCTTCACTTTCTTGATCTTCCTGGGCGGCTTGTCGAACTTGTCGCAAGAAGTACTGGACGCGGCCGACGTCGATGGCGCGCAGGGCTTGCGCCGCCTGTGGTCGGTAACGATTCCGCTATTGAGCCCGCAGATCCTTTTCGCGACAGTTACCGGCGTTATCGGCGCGTTGCAGGTCTTCGATGAACCTTACATCATGACGCGCGGTGGACCGGGGAATGCCAGCCGAACGCTCGTGATGGTGATGTATGAGCACGCCTTCAAGCACATTGAATTCGGATACGGATCCGCAATCGCGATCGTCGTCTTCCTGATGATTCTAGTTATGGCGATAGTCCAGATGTGGCTCTGGCGCAATCGGGTCTTCTACCAGTAGGCGGGCATGGGAGCAGTTTGATGTCGACCAATGTGACACGAATGCCCGGCGATGTGTCGGCTGCCGAGCACAGAAAGCAGGTCATTTCCCATCAGTTGGGGCGCTGGATACCCCTGATGATTCTGGCGATCATGAGCGGCGTTGTACTGGCGCCGATCATGTGGACGGTCTCGACATCGCTGCGCACCGGTGTGGATTCCTTTACTGTGCCGCCAAAGTGGCTGCCCACAGATTTGGCTTTGGAGAATTACGCCCAGGTCTTCGAGAAAGTGCCATTCGCGCGACAAATCCTGAATAGCACGATCATCACCTGGGGCACGGTGCTAGGCCAGTTGATAACGGCGGCGCTGGCGGGCTACGCTTTTGCGCGACTTGAGTTTAAGGGCCGTGACCTGCTATTCTGGGTCGTTTTGGCGACGATGATGATCCCGATTCAGGCGACAGTGATACCAGTTTTTATTCTGGTACGCAGTCTGGGCTTGTTTGACACGGTCTGGTCGCTGATTCTTCCGGCGACGCCTACTGCTTTCGGCGCCTTTCTGTTGCGGCAGTATTATCTGACCATTCCCATTGAGCTTGAGGAATCGGCGCTGATTGACGGCGCCAATCAGTGGCAACTCTTTTATCGCGTGTATCTGCCACTAGTCAAGCCGGGTTTGGCTGTTCTCGCGATCTTGAGCTTCAACTTTCACTGGAATGAATTCTTCCGCCCGCTGATTTTCTTACAGCACACGAATTACCCGATCACAATCGGCATCTTTCAATTGCAGGGTTATATGATGACCGGCAGTATTTCCGTCGTGCTGGCGGGCGTTGTCGTGTCGTTAGTGCCCGTCATCATCATCTTTCTCTTCGGCCAGCGTTACTTGATTGAAGGCATCATGCGCGGCGCGATCAAGGGATAGCGAGCAAGTGTCGTATCTGGATTGTCCCTTTACTCCGCAAACTCCCTGGCTCGAGCGAGGAGAAGGATTGCTTGTTTGCGTGAACGCGGCAGATCCTTATCGCTGTCGCCGAGCGGCTGGGCATGAGTGTCTTCTATAAACCGGCCGATGGATTCGTCGGCGATGTCATCCCCTTTTACTGGGATGGTCTCTACCACGCCTTCTACCTGAAGGCGCCTTTACCGCCGCTGCGCGACGGCGCGCAGCACACACCCTACGCGCATTTGGCTTCGCGCGACCTCGTCCATTGGGAGGAATTGCCGCTGGCCATCGAGCCCGGCCCGCCCGGTTCGCCCGATTCGGTCAGTTGCTTCACCGGCTCATGCATTGAGCGGGACGGGACCTTTTACATGTTTTATACCGGCTTCCGTGGCGAGGGCAAGCCGCAGACAGTCTGCCTGGCGACAAGCACCGACCTCATCCATTGGGAAAAAGATCCGCGCAACCCGATCATCGAGGCCGACAGCCGCTGGTATGAGACGGTCGACTGGCGCGATCCTTTCCCCTTTTGGAACGAGGAGGCGGGGGAATACTGGATGCTGCTAGCGGCGCGTGAGAAGCAGGGACCGGATAACCGGCGCGGCTGCATCGCGCTGATGACATCGCCCGATCTCGAAAGCTGGGAAGTCAAACCGCCGTTCTGGTCGCCGCGGCTCTATTACACGCATGAATGCCCGGATCTGTTCCGCTGGGACGATTATTATGCCCTGGTCTATTCGACTTTCAGCGAGCGCAACGTCACGCATTACCGCCTCAGCAAGTCGTTGGCTGGTCCCTGGCTGGCGCCGGAAAACGACACCTTTGACGGCCGCGCCTTCTACGCCGCCAAGACCGCTGGCGATGGCGAACGGCGCTACGTCTTCGGCTGGAACCCCAGCCGCGAAGACGAGCGCGATGAGGGGGTGTGGGAATGGGCGGGGCATTTGGTCGTGCATGAACTGCGCGATTTGACCGCCGATGGCTTCACTCTCACCGCGCCATCGGCGCAAGATCACTTTTTCACGCAAGAGCGCGAACTGCGATTCCGTTCCGAGATAGGCGATTGGCGCGTCGACTCATCGGTCTGCGCGGCGGAAGCGGTTGATGGCTTCGCCGCTTGTACGCTGGGCGAGATGCCTGAAGCCGCATTGATTGAGGGGCGGATCAGGGCGCAGCCGGGCACGCGGGGATGTGGCTTGCTGCTGCGCTGCAATGATGCGCTGGAGCGCTATTATCAGATTCGCTGGGAGCCGGGGCGGGGACGAATCGTCATTGATCGCTGGCCGCGCCCCGGCGACGAGCCATTCATGCTGGAGCGCGCGCTGCCCGGCGCTGCTCGTGACACCTTGCGCCTTAAGGTCTTTGTTGAAGGATCGGTTCTGGTTGTCTATATTAATGACGCCGTCGCCTTGAACAGCCGCATGTATAATCACGCCGGCGGTGAATTGGGCCTGTTCGTCTCGGAAGGCGGCGCCGCTTTTGACGATGTAACAATGCGCAGTCTTCCACCACAATAGCCGTATGAGCGAAGAAAAAGAATTCCTCTCACGCAAGTCCTACCGACCGGGCGTCGTCTTTCAGCCGGAGGTACACAGAAATATCGCGGCGGGCATCAACAGGCTGGTCGCGGCGATTCGGCCGACCTTGGGTCCCACGCCGCGGACCGTCGCCGTGACTCGTCTCGACGACGTCCGGAAAACGCCCGAAGTTCTCGATAGTGGCGGCGTCATCGCACGCAAGGTGATCGAGATGGGACGGCGCGACGAAGACATCGGCGCGATGCTGGCGCGGGCCTTGATCTGTACGCAGCATGAACGGATGGGCGATGGCAGCGCCACGGCGGCGGTTCTCCTGCAAGCGATCTATAGCGGCGGCGTCCACTATCTGGCTGCCGGCGGCAATGCGATGCGCTTACGCCATTATCTTGAGGGCGCGCTGGCAACCGCTCTCGAGGGATTGGACGAATTGACGACGCCCGTCTCCGGTAAAGACAAACTTTCTCAGGTGGCCGAGGCGATCTGCCATGATCCGTCATTGGCCAAGCTACTGGGAGAAATATTCGACATCATCGGCGCCTATGGCCAGCTGGACATCCGCAAGGATCACAGCCGCATTCTACGCCGAGAGTACATAGAGGGCATGTTCTGGAACAGCGGCCTCGTCTCCCGCGACATGATCATGAATCAGAAGGAATTGCAGACGGTCTATGAAGAGCCGGCGATCGTCATTGCCGATTTTCAGGTCAACGATCCGCGGCACATCATGCCGATGCTCGAACTGGCGGTGGATCACAAGGTCGAGAAGCTGCTGCTGATCGCCGGCGAACTGTCAGGCGATGCCATTGCTGGGCTCATGATGGCCAACGGCAAGCTGAAGAACTTCCAGGTTATGGCCGTGCGCGGTCCGGGGATGAACCCGGATGATCGGGAGGCGGCCGTAGAGGATCTGGCTGCGGTGACCGGCGGCGTCCCCTTGCTGAAGGTAATGGGCCAGAATCTTAAAGACATTAGCTGGGAGAATTTCGGGGGCGCGCGGCGGGCCTGGGCCAGCCCGCATAATTTCGGCATCATCGGCGGCAAGGGGGATCCTCGCCAAGTGCGGCGGCATGTCGGCAACCTGCAAGCGCAGTATCAGCGGACGGACGACAAGGAAGGCCGTGACAGGATTCGAGCGCGCGTCGGCAAACTGATGGGTGGATCGGCCACGCTGTGGATTGGCGGCTTATCGGAGAGTGAGATCGATGCGCGTAAGGAATCGGCGGAAGCGACCGCCGATGCGATGCGCGCGGCAGTGCGGGACGGCGTGCTGCCCGGCGGTGGACAGTCGTTTCTGAATTGTCGGGGGCGCCTGGTGTCAAAACTGAATGGGGCGGCTGACCCGGATGAACGCGCCGCCTATCGCATCCTGCATGATGCGTTGGCGGAACCGGCACGGGTGATTTATGAGAATGCTGGTTATGAGCCGGGCGAAATTCTGGGACGGATTATGCAGGCTGGCGATGGACAAAGCTTCGACGTGATCGGAGGGCGGCTCATCGATAGTTGCAGCTTGCTGGATGGCGCTGCTGTTCAGAAGATGGCGCTGAAAAATGCGGTTTTGACTGCCGGCATGGCGCTGACGATAGATGTATTGGTGCACCACAGGACGCCGGAAATCGCGCGTAGTCCTGGTTAAGGCCTCATCGAAATGGATGCGAAATATATGCTTGCGTTTACAGATGCTGATGACGCGCCCTATGCCTTGGCGGCATCGCCGGAATTCGCAAGGGACGGCATCTGCTTCGCCGCTTGTGGCTCGGGATTGTACCGATCACAAAATGGCGGCGAGCGATGGGAGTTGCTGCGGACGTCATCCGAGTCGGTCACGACGGCAGTGGCGGTATCGCCCGCTTTCGAGCAGGACCGCTCGGTATTCGCGGCGGTCAAGGGCGGTGTCTTGCGCTCCAGCGATGGTGGTGAGACTTGGTTTACGACCCCCTTCGCTGCGCCACCTCCGTTATTTTCCAGCTTGATTGCGTCGCCGAATTTCGAGCGCGACGGTTTTTTGCTCGCTTCCACACTGGAGGACGGCGTTTTCTCGTCATCGGATCGCGGCCTGCGCTGGCAGCCATGGAATTTCGGCCTCTTCGACCTCAATGTGCTTTGCCTCGCTCTCTCGCCAGCTTGGATTGATGACGAGACTGTCTATGCCGGAACGGAAACGGGATTATACCGCAGCACAAATGGCGGGCGCGCCTGGCGTCATACGGGCTTTCCAGCGGAGTTTCCGCCAGTGCTTTGCATGACCTGCATTGACGATCGGCGCAACGGCGTCACGCGGATACTTGTGGGAACCGAGGGTCATGGCATGCTGGCGTCCTGGGACTGGGGCGAGGCTTGGGAGCGAGTCGCTACGGACCTGATATCCGGCGCGGTGAATCAGCTGCATGTGCGGCCTTATGACGCTGGCGGCCTCGTGGTGTTTGCGCTGGCCGAAGATGGCATCCTGTACTCTGATGACGCGGGTAGGTCTTGGACGAAGGCAATGCACACGACGGAGACGCCGACTGCGATGCTACCGCTCGCTGATGGCATTCTACTCGGCGTCCAAGGGCGCGGCGTCCAACGCCTGTCATCGCTTTGCAGCTAGCGGACATGGGAGGGTTTTGTGGAAGGCGAAATATATTCATTTGCCATCGGCGAGTTTAAATGCGTGTCGATTAGCGATGGAAGGCAGCCAATTGACGCTGAGACAGTGCCGACGTTCTTTGCTGGCGCATCGCCCGCTGACTTTGCGGATGCCTTGCGAAAACACAACATGTCACCGGACGGTTTCGATCTGCAATGCAGCCCGCTGCTGATTGATACGGGTGGTGAGCGCGTTCTGATCGATAGCGGCGGCGGCTCGGTTTTTCATTCGCACCTGGGCAAAGTGATCCCTGGTTTGGCGGCGGCCGGTTATCAGCCGAGCGATATCGATATCATTGTGCTGACGCATGGGCATCTCGATCATGTCTGCGGCGGCGTTGATCAGAATGGCATGATGATTTTTCCTAATGCGAGGCAGGTGATGGCGCGGGGCGAATGGGAATACTGGACGGAGGCCTCGGACGCCATGGCTATGGGCGACAAATTCGTCGAGGACGTGCGTTTCACCCAAGAATGTTTGCGGGCGATCAGGGGACAAGTGGAGCTTATCGAGCCCGGGGACGAAGTCGCGCCTGGCATCCGCACAGTGCCTACGCCGGGCCACACGCGCAACCATATTTCGCTGGCGGTGACCTCTGGTGAAGGCCGTCTGATCTGCGCCGCCGATACGATGGACCTGCCGATCCATATCGAGCAGACGACCTGGCATCCCGATTGGGACGAAGATCCGGAATTGGGCCTGCGTTCTAGGCGGATGCTGCTGAAACGCGCGGTTGAAGAGAACGCGCTCATCCACGCTTTCCACTTTCCTTTTCCCGGCGTTGGAAATGTACGCGCCGAGGGCGAGGGCTGGCGTTTCGAAGCGCTCGATTAAACGCTGACGGCGGCGCAGAAGCGGAGGCCACATGCGGTTGCAAGATCGAGTGGCAATTATCACGGGAGCGGCATCGGGAATCGGCCGCGCCACCGCGCTTCGTTTCGCGCGCGAAGGCGCAGCGGTGGTCGTCGCCGATATCGATCGAGATGGCGGCAACGCCTGCGTGCAAGAGATTAGCGTCGCTGGCGGCCGAGCCATCTTCGTTGAGACCGATGTCAGCCGCGAGCTTGATTTGCGCAACATGGTTGATGCTGCAATAAAGACCTACGCCGGCCTGGATATATTGCACAACAACGCTTTCTGGAACGGGCCGGGCGCTGCGCTGGATGTCACAAAAGAGGCCTGGCAGCGCACACTGGCGGTAACCTTGACTGCCGTTTGGCAGGGGTCCAAGCTGGCGATTCCTCATTTGCTGGAGAGCCCGGCGGGTGTCATCTTGAACACCGCCTCGGTGCATAGCATCGTCGGCTTGGCGGGCAGCGCGGCGTATCAGGCGGCCAAGGGTGGTGTGCTCTCTTTGACGCGCGCTATGTCGCTTGAGCTGGCGCCGAAGGTGCGCGTAATCGCGATATTGCCGGGGGCGATCGAGACGCCGGCCACGCAGGACGTGCCTGCCGACGCGCATGCGGAGTTCGTCAGTCAAGTGCCGCTGGAACGAATGGGTCAGGCGGAAGAGGTAGCCAGCGTGGCGGCTTTTCTTGCGTCTGACGATGCGAGTTATATCACCGGCACGGGCATCGTCGTTGACGGTGGCTACACGACGAGATAGACGACCGATTTTACACCAAGCGCAATTCTCTTTTTGTCAAAGTAAGATAGGAAAGAAAAGAATCGTGAGCGCAGATAACAAGCCGGATTACCGTTCCAAAGTACCGCAGTATATCTTCGCCGACAGCCTGAAGGAGCAGGAGGCGCAGTTGGCGGCCAACCCGATGATGGCTCGTTTCGCCCAATCTCGGCGGGAGCTGGCGAGCGACCCGCATCGCCCGCTTTATCATTTCGTCAGCCCGGAGAGCACCTTAAACGATCCCAACGGCCTCAGTTATTGGGGCGGGCTGTGGCATTTGTTTTATCAGGGCTATCCGCCGGATGACAAGCGTCAGCATTGGGGCCACGCCATCAGCGACGATTTGATTCATTGGCGCGATTTGCCCTATGCCATCTACCCCGATCCGGAAGATTGCTGCTACTCCGGTTCGGCGCTGGTGGAGGAAGACCGCGTCATCGCCATGTATCACGGCACCAAGCTGGGCAATATGATCGCCGTCTCCTCCGATCCGCTGCTGCTGAATTGGGAAAAAGTCGGCGACGGCGCGGTAATCCCTTTGCAGCAAGCCGGCGAGCCGCCCTTGCCTTATACCGTCTTCGACCCCTGCATCTGGAAACAAGGCGAGAACTACTACGCGCTCTCCGGCGGTTGGCTGCCCAATGGGCCGGACAGGAAACAGATACGCGCCAATTTCCTCTTCCGCTCCAGCGACCTGGAACACTGGGAATACCTGCATCCCTTTATCGAAAACGATCAATATACGGTCGTAGGCGATGACGGCGCTTGTCCCTATTTCTGGCCAATAGGGGACGACAAGCACATATTTCTTATGTACAGCCACATGACCGGCGGGCAGTACTTGCTGGGCGATTACGATACCGCGCGCGACAAGTTCGTTGTCACCGATGGCGGCCTGTTCAATTTCGGGCCGTCGACGCCGTCGGGTGTTCACGCGCCGTCGGCAGTGCCGGACGGACAAGGGGGCGTGGTCGTCATTTTCAACATGAATCAAGGCATGCCGACGCGGGTCTGGAACCAGATTATGACCTTGCCGCGCCTGCTCACACTGGATGCCGATGATCGGCTTCTTCAGCAGCCGGCCGGAGACATTGAATCGCTCCGTTATGATCATCAGCATTTGGAACCATTGACGCTGCCGGCGAACGAAGAAGTTATGCTGGATTCCATTAGCGGAAACGCGATGGAGCTGGCGCTGGAGATCGATCCGGCCGACGCGCCCTTGGTTGAACTCAACGTCTTGCGATCGCCGAATCGGGAAGAGTTCACGCGTATCGCCTTCTTCAAACATCGGGGCAATCGCTTCAAGCTGCGCATGCCCAAGACTCAGGCGATGAACGCCAGCACGGCGGCGATGCAGCAACTGCCCCAGCGCTACGACAGTTTGATCTCCATCGATACGTCATACAGCTCGGTACTGCCCGAAGCGCTTTCGCGCGCGCCGGAAACCGCGCCTGTGTTCCTGGAAGATGAGGAGCCGCTGCAACTTCGGGTCTTTGTCGACCGCAGCGTTGTTGAAGTCTTCGTCAACGGCAAACAGTGCGTGGCGGTGCGGGTATATCCGGATCGGGCAGACAGCATCGGCGTTTCGCTGCGGGCGCAAGGAAGCGCGGCACAACTCAATCGGTTCGATGCCTGGCAAATGCACAGCATCTGGGAATAGGGCGAATTGGCGGACATGTGGGAGATCTGTTGTCACTGTTCAGTGACTTCGTGAGTTACTCGTGAGAATCATAAGGCCTGTCCGAATTATCAGAGATCGTGCAGCATCAGCAGCACAAGCCTGTTGACGTCGTAGCGCGCGTTTGGCTGCTCTCGCACAGTGAGAGCGACGCGCGTCGTCTGCGAGGGTCTTCCCTAGATAGAGGCATGACGGGCTCGGACGAATCTTAATACACCTTGGTGCGCCTCTAAGAGCTTTCCTTGTGTTCTTTTCCAGCTTAGTAACACACATCCGGCGGCGGCACGATGTGGCGATTATCGCCCTGCTGCTGGCGACCGACTTGCGCGAGAGCGACGTCCAACCGGAGATTGACGATCTCCACCAGACCTACGGCGGCGTTCCGGCTTTGCGTGTCAAAGCGGGTAAGGGTGCCAAAGCGCGCATGGTGCCCTTTGGCGAAATGTTATGGGCGCGTCAGATTACAGAGCTATGGCTGAACGGACGAGAGTCGGGACAGGTCTTCACCCAGATGAGGCAAGGCTGTGGTGATATCCGCTATCAGGAAGCGACGAATATACCCACGATCACTCGCAGCATCCAGCGCCTGTTGAGTCGTTATCCTATTTCGATTGATGGGGAACAGCGGGCCGTCACGCCACATGATTTTCGCCAGAGTTACGCCCGGAATCTTTTTCAGACGGGTATCGCCATTGAGGTCATCCGGCAGAACCGGGGGCATGTCGATGCCAAAACAACGCAATCTTACATCGGTGTGCTTGGCGGCTCGGCGCGAGCGCCGGTCAGTGTCTACGAACCAACCGAGATTCTTGCCAGGATGCAAGACGCCGTACTTTAGAAGTATCCTTTACTTACTATATTTGGGTCGTTATTTTGTAGGGAATCCGTCCAGAAAGTTAAATGAGAGCGAGATGTGCAGTTGATCTCATCGCTATGTGCCCAGCCCGCTGGCGGCATCGTCTCGATCTGAGTGCTATAGATCTCCAGTGATTTCCGCCCGACTGAATTCAACACCAGTACACGTGCCGGCGACGCCGGAGCATACCGAGGCCGGTGCCTTTGGCCTTGGTGCGCTGCGTCGGCTGTAATCGGCTGAATCCAACCAAGTTGCCAGCCTGCGCACCTTTCAAGAGCGCTTCACGCGCGATGGGGGCTTGACCAACGCCGCCTCGGTCATCATGCTGCTGCCTGTGCTGATCCTGTTCCTGCTGATGCAGCAGCGCTTCATTGAAGGTTTGACCCAGGGCGGCATGAAGATGGAGCGCTCTCACGCTAAGAGGAGGATGCTGTGGAAACGACAGTTTCGCCGGAGCGGCTTGCCAAGCAACTGCGGGAGGGAGGCTTTTGCGTCATCCCCAATATGGCGGACGAAGCGCTTCTGAACAAAACACGCGCTTTCGTTGAGAAGGCCCTGTCTGAATACGATGTGGAACGGCGTGAGAACACCAATGCGCCCGGCAGCCTCATCGACTCCAGCTTCTATCCCGAATTGGCCGACCTGGTTGGCAATCCGCGCGCGCTTGAGGCACTTGCGAAGATGGGCTTGCAGGACATCAAGTTCTGGAAGGCGGTCATAATCAGCAAGCCGCCTGGCGGTCCGCGTCTGTACTGGCATCAGGACTGCATTATGTGGGGGATCCGCGCGCCTACAGCGACCGCGCGCCGATGATTTTCCTGATGTATTACCTCGAAGATACGAGGCGGGAGAACGGCTGCCTGCGTCTCTTGTCGGGGACGGGGAGTCACAAGTATCGACACGCGCTGTACAACATGGGCGAGGCGCATACAAATGATATCAACCGCATGGAGAACCCCGATGATCCGCGCTTTCTCGATTATCCAACTGAAGTTGATGTGCCAGTAACGGCGGGCGATCTGGTCGTCGACGATGCGCGCATGTTCCATGCGACACATGAGAATGCGTCAAACGAGCAGCGCACGGTGATCACGATTTGGTTCCATCCCTTCTTTTCCGACTTGCAGGAGGACACGCAGAGTTGGATCCACGCGGTGATGCACAGGCAGCATGAAACTTGGCCGGAAGATGCGTTAGGGAAAATCGCGCCGTTGATCCCCGATTATCAGGGCGACTCCAGCTCGGGATCACCCTCGACCATTTAGCGACCGGTGGTATTGGTATCCATGCCAGCGCTGCTGATGTCCTTGCCCATTTCATCAATAATAAGCATGTAGATGTCGTCGACTGGCAGGCGCGACATCAACTCGCGCGAGTGTTACAGGACGCGCTGGTTACCTTCGACGACTGTTTCGGTTGTGAAGCCCTCGAGATGGGCGACGGTGTGACAGTCGTCCTCAACGACACCCGAAGCCAGTCACAAAGTTGATGCTATCAATTAGATGCTAAGCGATGATAGGCATGTAATCGCGCAAGCCCACTGTGCTTTGCTGATGTATGGTGCGGGCAACGGTCTCTTTTGCCCAGGCCAATAGCGAGCATTTTGAGCGAATCACTTTCGTGCAAACTGTGAAAATCAGTGTGGACTGGGATCCGGTGGCTGATGATCAGCCCATCGGCTTCGTAAACATTCTTGTCGCGTTTGGGTTTCCATATCAGGCGTGGAATCTCGCTCGATAACAGCCACACTTGAGAGCTAGCAAAGGGGCATGTCCAAGAGCATTACAAGCATGCTCACCTCTACCGCAACTGTGTATTGACACTCGCGCGTCAATGCGCGTAGCTCGTCGCACATCGCATCCAGTTCTGCGAGCATTGGTGCAATCTGCCTCAGCGCCAGATCGACGTGTTCCGGCTCAAGCAGCGTTTGACTCA
>JAPOYU010000132.1 GCA_026706395.1 Chloroflexota bacterium | reverse complement strand
GAAAACAGTTGTACCCTCCGGGGTACCGTGGGTTCGAATCCCACCCTCTCCGCTGAGCCACTCGTAACGGGCAGGCGGCATGATCCCACCTGCCCGTGAGTTGCAGCGTAAACGCTACTGGTCGCCCATCGCCATCATCATCGCCAGCGGGAAGACGAAGGCATCTTCCGGTATCTCGACATTGACCGGCACGTTGAAGTCGAACACTTCCATGGACATGTCCATGACAATCGACGCGTCGCCGTCCAGCTCGCTGGCTTCACCCGACACGGTCATCGCCATCGTGATTTCTACGCGATAGGTATAGCGATTCTCCAGGCCAATGTATTCCCGGATAGAGAAGTCGCCAAACTCCATCGCCTCTATCAGCGCTGCAACTTCTTCCGGATCGTCCAAATCATTGGACGCCGCGACAAGTTCTTCAAGGCTGACAAGCGAAAAGAGTGTCTCCACATTGATGGTCGACTCAAAGACGGCGACGGCATCGCCGCGAATCTCTTCATCCGGCAGGCGAGATACCGTCGTCGCCGCGACTTCCGCCTCGCTCGTGGCATTCAATTCCGAGAGATCCATGACGCCAAGCTCATCGAAGGCCTCATCGAGCGCCCCGTTAAGATCAATCCCAAAAGCTTCCAAGCCACCCATAGGCTCGCCGGTAAGCGCCTCCAAAGCGGCTGCATCAATGACAACTACGCCGTCTTTCAGCAGCAACGTCATCGCAGTATCAAGATCTTCGTCACCGCCACTGACGCTAAATTCAAAGGAAATCTTTCCCTCGACCGACGTCAGCATCAGCTCCACCAGCGCGCCAATGTCAACAGCCGACAAGTTTTCGTTCATTTCGATCAGGGTTTGGTTAGCCTCACTATCTATCTCGAATGCGCCGGCGCCTTGACCAGTGAAGTGCATGCTTTCATCCGCATCCGCAGTTATGTCCATTGAGAACGAAAAGCCAAACGAATTCAAACTCATCCACGAGTTTTCGTTTTCCACCAGAATTTGACAATCCGTCTGCGGCAGGCTCCCGCATAGGTCCGGCCTCTCGTTCGTATCCGCCTGAACGCCAGCAAGCGACGACAGCAAGACAACCAGTAGCGCCAACATCAAACTTTTCTTCAACATCGTCTCTCCTTTGGGATAGCAACGTTTACAGCCCTAAGTATAGCGTAGATTTCGCCGTCTTTTCCCCTCAAAAATTAGGGGGCGCTCAATAAACCTGCCCAACCCCATCTCCATTTGAAACAGAACTCGCCGACAACGCAGACTCATCAGACGGCTCAATTCTGTTATACTGCGCAGATTCCTGCCTCAGTGAATGCGCGAGGACATATGAAGACCATCACCGTATTCGGCAGTTCACAGGTCCAGCCAGGAAGCGCGGTGTATCAAGAGGCGGAAGAAATCGGCCAAGGCTTGGCGCGGGCTGGCTACACTGTAATGAGCGGTGGGTACCTCGGCGTTATGGAAGCCGTCAGTAAAGGCGCTCAAGCCGCCGGCGGCCACGTCATCGGCGTTACGACCGATCAAATAGGCTTGCAATTCAACGTTCGACCGAATCCCTACCTCGATGAAGTCGTCAACTTTGCGGATCTGCGGGATCGCCTGCATTACATGGTCCAGCGCGGCGATGGTTATCTGGCGATGCCCGGCGGGATCGGCACTTTGCACGAGATCGCGGAAACTTGGGAATTGATGCGGGTCGGCGGCATTCCCAGCCGACCCTTTATGTGTTATGGCCAGATGTGGGCGGACCTGATCGGCAAGCTGCAAAACAGCGCCTACTTGGGTGACGGCTACCACGGTATGATCACGTTCGCGCGCTACCCCGCCGATGTGCCCGAATACTTCGCGCGACAGGCGCCGCCCGAGCTGGCATAGATCGCAAATCGAGTAAAATGAGAGAGAATCCAAACACGATGTAGGGAGAAATCTACCCGCGTGCCGTCCCTTCAGAAACTCCTGATCGCTTGTGTTTTCCTGTTTTGCCCTCTGTTAGCTGGCGCTCAAGACAACTCCTCTTCGCCTGAAGCAATGCCGCAGCCGCTGAAAGTTTGGCTGCCGGCGCCGTTGATTTCGGACGAATCCGGACCTGCTTTCCAATTGCTTAGCGAGCATACCGCCCAGTTTTCGGAGGACAATGGCATCCCCGTCGAGTTTCGCGTCAAGAACTCTAGCGGCGTCGGCGGCATCATGTCCACGATCCGCGCGGGCAAGGAAGTGGCGCCCGGCGCTTTGCCCGATGCCGCGCTGATCCGTCGCCGTGACTTGACGCCTACGCAAGCCAGTCAATACTTGCAGTCGATGGAGACGCTCTTTTCATCTTCTGTCCTAAACGATTTGGCCGGCGGGGTCGAGTTTGGCCAGATTCCCTTCGAAGGCGAGCGCGCGCTTTTCGGCTTTCCCTTCCTTTTCGACTTGCTGGTAGGCCTGCATGCCCAACCGCTGCTGAAAACCGGTACACGCCTCAGTTTTGCCGATGTGCTGGCGAATGAAGCCGAGTTCCTGTTTCCGGCGGCGCGGGCCAACGGCTTGAATCAGACCTTTTATCACCAGTATTTGGCGGCCGGCGGCGCCATCCCCGGCAGTGACGTCGCGGCGATAAACGAAGAAGCCCTGCAAAAGGTGCTGCAATTCTATGACGATCTCGCGCGTAATGGCTTGGTCTCCCCGGATGTCCTGACCTATCAATCGCCAGCGGATTACCGCAATGACTTCATCAATCGCGGCGAAAATCTTCAGTTGGCGATATTCTCCGCCAGCGATTATCTCTCGATGATCCAAGAGCAAGAGGCTGCCCTGCTGGCGACCGAGATTCCCACAGCCGATGCGAACGGATCGTCGATCTTGAATGGCTGGTTGTGGGTAATTGTCACGCCGGACAGGAATCGCCAGGCCTCAGCGGCGCGCTTCATCGAGTGGATGATGGAGCCGGCATTCCACGCGGGATTTGCTCTGGAGCTTCACCACTTGCCATCTCAGCCCGCCATACTTTCCGAGAGCTTGCCGTCGGCAGCCGATACAGCGCTATTCGCCCGACTTCTGGCCGATTCTGTTCTGCCGCTGCCGGAAGGCGAAGGCGGCGCCGTCCCACGTCTGATTCAAGAGGCGCTGAAGCAGGTCCTTCACGCCGAGGCCACCGCGTCTCAGGCGACGCAGGACGCGCTCAGTCAGTTCGCCGAACGTTAAGCATTCAGCGTCTTCTGATAGAATCGGTGCGTCTTGTAGACTTTTCCACCCAGGCTAAGGCTAATCTTTATCAGCGGATTCGTCTCGAGGATCCAGCCGGAATCCAAGTAGTCATAACGCGAAGGCAGCAAGGCCTTCATCGCCTCAAGGAGCATCGCCAACTCGACCCCTTTGTTGCGATGCTCCTTCTTCACGCCCATCAGCGGCATCCGCACTCCGCGGATAGACTGGCGCACCTTCCAGTGCCAGGCAACTTGCGCCATCGTCCATATCTCGGGCAGGCCCGGGCGCGGGCGCGCGCGGCTAAGGGCTTCATTGAAGTTCGGTATCGTCAGCGCGAAGCCGACCGGCTCATCGGCGATCTCGGCGAAGAAGGCCAAATCCGGCTCGACCAACATACCCAGATCATCAACAAGAGCCTTTAACTCCTCATCATTCATCGGGATGAAGCCCCAGTTCTTCTCCCATGCTGCATTATATATCTCGCGAAATCGTTCGAATTCAGCTTTCTTGTCGCGCGCATTCATATTGCGCACGGTGATGCCGCTTCGTTGCGCCGCCCGACCCACAAGTCTTTCGAGCCGCTCCAACGAATTGCTGGCTTCGATTGTCGCGCGGTCTTGATAGATACAATGTACGTCCATGACTTTCTCGAAGCCGGCGCCCTCGACCAAATTCTGATACCAGGGCGGATTGTAAGGCATCATAATCACCGGCTGGCTGAAGTTATCGACCAGCAGGCCGCATTCTTCGTTGGTAGTAAAACTCGCCGGTCCGCGGATCGCCTCAACGCCGCGCCCGCGCGCCCACTCCGCCGCAGCTTCGAGCAGGCCGCTCGCAACCTCTTGCTCATCGACCGTCTCAAACAAACCAAAAAAACCGATGTTTTCGCCCTGATAGCGATTGTGTTCGTGATTGACAAAGGCGGCGATGGTGCCGACCATCTGGCCGTCGCGCCAGGCGGCGAAGTATTCCCCTTCCATGTATTTCCAAGCCGGATGCTTCGTCTTGTCCAGCAGCTTGCGCCGCATCGAGACGAGGTTCGGCACCCAATTGGGATCACTTGCATAGTGACGCCAGGGGAATTCAAAAAACGCTGTGAAATCACTGCGGTTAGCAACCGGTCTAATATTTACCAAGCCGTCGCCTCGCCTTCTCCTTGCATTAGAAAATACCGTACTGCCAGCCCGAGAACATCTTGACACTGGCTTTGCCCGCTGCTAGTATACCAACAATCATTCCGTAGTAGCTCAATTGGCAGAGCGGGCGGCTGTTAACCGCTAGGTTCTTGGTTCAAGTCCAAGCTACGGAGCCTGTCAAGTGCCCCGCAAGGGGCTTTTTTCCTTCAGCTGTTCAACTCATAAATCAGACGCAGGCCATCCAACGTCAATTCCGGCGCGACATCGTCAATCAGAGCGATATGTTCTTTGAATACCGGCGCCAATCCGCCAGTCGCGATGACTTGTGTCGCCGGTGAATTCAATTGCAACGTGATGCGATCCAACAGCGCTTCGATCATGCCGACATAACCCCAGAATATCCCGGATTGCATCGCATGAATCGTGTTGCGGCCGATAGGAGACGGGGGCGGCACCAACTCCACCTTGTGCAATTGTGCGGCGCGGCTGACAAGCGCGTCGTGGGCCAGGCCGATCCCCGGCGCGATGACGCCGCCAATGTATTCCCGCTCCGCCGAAAGCACATCAAAATTTGTCGACGTGCCGAAGTCCACGCTGACAGCTGGCGCGCCAAATTGCTGCGAAAGCGCTACCGCATTGCACAGGCGATCGGCGCCGGCCTGCTCCGGTATATCTATCGCGATGATGATGCCCAGGTTGGTTCTGCTGCTCACGTTCAACGGCTCAAGCCTCAAGTAGCGCCGTGACAGATCCTGGAAAGTAGCCGTCAATGCCGGCACGACGCTGCTCATGCATACCGCCGATACCGCGCTGAAATCGACCTCTGCTGTGTTCAGGAAATTGCGAAGCAGAACGGCGTATTCGTCAGTCATCTTCGCCGCGACCGTGCGCGCCCGCCAAGATAAACGCCAGGCATCGCCATCCCACAGCCCTAAATGGATATTGGTATTGCCGATGTCGATAGCCAGCAACATATCCCTCTCCGCTTGTTCCAGCCGATCGGCGCCTTGCCCGCAAGAACTCGAAAACCCGCAGCGTCCCCCATGACACCAGCGACCGACTGCTGCCCTTGCGTGCCGTCAATCTGTCTAAGCTATACTATAGTAGATTCTGAACGGTAACGACGCAACCAGAGCGGCAAGACTCCAGCCATGCAAGTGCGCCAGGCAACCATCGATGACACGCTGAAGATCGTGCAGTTGTTCACGGCTCGTGTACCGATTTGGCAGCGGCTGAATCCGCTGGGCCAGGTCGAAAACCTGCCCTATGACGACTTGACGATTTACGAACGCTGGCTGCATGGTGGCGCCTGGATGTCACTGGAAACCGGCGCGATCTGGCTCAGCCATCTACTTAGCGGTAACGGCTTCGCCTATGTCGTGGATGACGAAGGCAGCATCCGCGCCTACGCGGAAGCCTTCACAAACCGCGAACTGACTCCGATGGGCACACACCTGCATCTTGCGAATTGGCATGTCGCGGAGGGCGCCGGCGATGATGTGAATCTCGCGCTCGCTGACGCCATACTGAGCGACGCCCGTGGACCCGGCCGCCTTTCGGTCGACTACCCCGCCTATGACCAGGACCTGGCCACGGCATACCGCAAGTACTTCGGCGCGGCGGAGGTATTCCGGCTGGCGCGCTACGCTCTGCATGCCCAGATCGGCCAGAGCTTCTACAAGAGTCAGGATTTCGATAAGGTCGATGTCAGCCTCATCGACGGCTGGGCCCTGGCTGTAGGCCGCCTGACCAGTCCACGCGCGCTGTGGGAGGCCGAGTGGATCGAACACTGGAGAGGCATACCCCAAATCATTGAGCGAAAAAAACATCGCCACTATGTGAATGCCTCCGGGCACGAAGCTTTCGTCTGCTTTCACCAGCAGTTGTACAACGAACGCAACGCCGACGTATACTGTTGGTCCCCGCGCAACCTAAGTACCCAGCTATTGGTCGCCATTCGCGATATGGGGCATCGTCTTGGCTTCCGTACCTTGATCCTGGCCCTGCCCGATTTCTCCGCCAAGCTATTGCCCGCCGATACCACCGCTGATCCCAACGAGCAGGTTATCGCCACGATCAACGTCTGACCCGAACTTTCGCGCCTCGCTCCACAACGGGCCATCAAGGCTTTGCCCGCGCAGAGCTTCGCGCTATCATCTCGTCAATCAACCCTTCATACAGGACAGCGACATGCAATCAAAAATGGACATCGCCGATTGGCTTGATGAGCATCAGACGCGCTTCACCGGGATGGCGGACGAGATCTGGGACAATCCCGAATTGCAATTCGTCGAATTCAAAGCCTCCAAGCTGCAAGCCGATTTCCTCGAGGCGGAAGGCTTTCGCATCACCTGGGACCTGGGCGGGTGCAGCACAGCCTTCGCCGCCGAATGGGGCGTTGGCAAGCCCGTCATCACCTTCGCCGGCGAGTACGATGCCCTGCCCGGCTTATCGCAGAAGAACCAGAACAGTCCCGATCCTATAAGCGCGGGCGCAGCCGGACATGGCTGCGGGCACAATCTGCTCGGCACGGGCTGTCTAGCAGCGGCGGTCGCCTTCAAGCAGTGGCTGGAACGCAGCGGCAACGAAGGAACCGTGCGCTATTACGGCTGCCCGGCTGAAGAAGGCGGCAGCGGCAAAGTCTTCATGGGGCGCGCCGGCGCTTTCGACGATCTGGACGCCACCTTCAACTGGCACCCCTGGTATACCAACTCGGCTATGAAAGGCAGCCTGCTCAGCGTCAACCGCTATTACTTCCGCTTCAAGGGCAAATCCGCCCACGCCGCCGCCGATCCCTATTCCGGTCGCTCCGCCCTTGACGCCCTGGAACTGATGAACATCGGCGTCAACTATCTGCGCGAGCACGTCACCGATGATGTGCGCTTGCACTACATCATCCTCAATGGCGGGCTGGCGCCCAATGTCGTGCCCGACTTCGCCGAGAGCTACTATTACGTCCGCGCCTATGACCCGCAGAACCTGGAAGATGTCAGCCAGCGCGTCATCCGCATCGCCAAAGGCGCGGCACTGATGACCGATACCGAGGTCGAAATCGCCTATAAATCCGGCTCGACCCGCATCCTTTCCAACGAAACCCTCGCCGACTTGCAATACGACACCATGCGCCAGCTCGGCGGCATAGAATTCACCAACGAGGAACAGGCCTACGCGGCTGAGGTCAACAGGCATTTCGGCGATGCCAACGTCAAGACGCTGGTCGAGCGTTATGGCGTTGCGTCGGATAAGGCCGAGCAGCCGTTGATCGGCGATGTCCTCCCCAGCGCCGACAAAGGTTACGTCTCGCCCGGGTCGTCCGATATGGGCGATATGAGTTGGTACGCGCCCTGCAGCATGCTGCAAACCACCACCTGGGCCAGCCGGGCAGCGGCGCATTCCTGGGGCGTTGTCGCCACCGGACGCACGTCCATCGGGCACAAGGGCATGATGTACGCCGCCAAAGTCATGGCTCTCTCGGCAGCCGAACTGGTACTATCGCCTGAGTTGCTTGAGAAAGCGCAAGCCGAATTCCACGCGGCGATAGAGCGGACGCCCTACGTCTGCCCCATACCTGACGATGTCGGCCCGCCGCAGCACAAGCACCCGCTGCGCTAACGACGAGGTGAGCGTCGATGCGCATTCTCTTCTGGAATATCAAGCACGGCGGCGGCAGTCGCGCCGGCAATATAGTCGAGCAGATTCTCGAATGGAATCCGGACATCATCGCCCTGGCCGAGTTTCGCGGGACGGCGCCCAGCCAATCGATTGTGCAGCGTCTGTTCGATGAAGGCTACGAACACCAGGTTTCGGCGGTGAACGCCGACGAACCGACCTGGAATGCTGTATTTCTTGCGAGCCGCTTCAAGTTGAATCACGTCGCCCAATCGTTACCAGAAGTGCCCTATGGTGACTTGTACTGGCTGCTCGCCAAAGTAGAGACGGATCCTGTCATTCACGTTGGGGTGATGCATGCACCTTGGAGCATTTATCTTGGCAGGCTAGAGTACTATGCGGCGCTTCTAAACGTCACCAGAGATTGGCAACTGGGTCGAGGTGTGATTATCGGAGATACTAACGCTGGTATCTCAGGTCTCGATGAAGAGACTGAAAACTCGGTCGAGTACAACGAATCTTTTATGAAACCAATGAGTAGCCTGGGATGGCACGACATTTATCGCAGTTTTCACCCTAATGCAAACACGCCAACATGGTATTCACCCTACGGTAACGGTTATCGACTCGACCAAGCATTCGTCAATGCCGAGCTACAGCCGTGTGTAACATCGTGCACATACGATTGGGGAAAGAACGCGGAATCTGGTGGATTGAGCGACCATGCCGCGATTCTGCTTGACCTCAATCTCCCAGATTGAGCGCTTAAGCTTCGACTAGCCGCTCATCATAACCCAGCGCGACCAGCCGCTCAAAAGCATCCCAAGCCGCGGCCGGAATCTCCTGCGGCGCCTGAAAACCATTCTCGCCGTAGACCTTGACCCGCTGAAAATCCCCGACGATGTGCTGAATGACCGCCTCGCGCGGCAGATCGCCATTGAGATACTCGGCGCATGAAAGCGGCGGCGATGTCACGATATAGTCCCCCTCGCCCCATTGCTTGAGCACGGTCGCCAGCACGCGCCGCTCCATGTAGGGCTTCTGCGCCAGGATGAAACTTCGGAAGTCCAGACCCATTGACTCGATCAGACGGCGGCTGAAGCGGATATTCTCGCCTGTATTGGTCGATCGGTTCTCGATGAGGATCCGGTCATGCGCTACGCCCTTCTCCCGAGCCAATCGGGCGAAGACCTCCGCCTCGGTCGCATCCCAGAAGACGTCCAGCGAGGCGTTCCGCTGCACGACGCCGCCTGAAAACAGCAGATAAGGGGCGTAACCCGCCCGATACAACTCGATGGCGTAGTCGGCGACGCGGATGTCGTGGCTGCCCAGCACGAGTATGCAGTCCGCCTGTCGCAACTCGTGATTGACCAGCAAGTAGTCCCAGAGCACTTGCACAAGTTCGTCGACGTGTACTGCTTCTATATACGTTGGCGTCATGAGCAAACGATGTGGCGTCGTACTACTCGAAGAAATCGGCGACGAGTTTTGTGAAACCGGGCAGAATGTCCCCACCAGTAACCGTGTCGAATTCTTCGAGAGTTGTTGAGCAAGAAGCGCAGTGAACGACAAGCGTTTTATTTTCGGGGGAAATCGTCCAGACCTGTGGCGTGCCCGACTTCAATATTTGCATGACTTTGAGTTGAATATATGAGGCAGAATCGCAATACTCGACGACTTCTACCACCAAATCAGGCGGGGTTTCCAGCCAGTCGTCTCCCCAGGATTCGGGCGCTCTGCCCTTGCTAACATAGGCAAAGTCCAATCCTCGAATTGTGTCGCAACCGGTGGAGCTCTTTTCAACAACGTAACCCATGCCGCCTAGGAAAGCGTGCCCCAGGTCGTTGTCAAATATGTACTTCCCAATCCTGGCAGCCAAATTCGCAACAGTCACGCCGTGCTCTGCTCCATGCAGAGGAAGCTCGACGATTTCCCCGTTGATTAACTCGACCAGGCGATCATCGTATGCTGGCGCTCGGACAATATCCAGAAACTCATCCGCGCTGATACATTTATTTTCTGTGACCACCGGAAAGCAATCCTGCGCTTGACGGGCTAGAGCAACCTCATTGTACCTGGTTCTTCTTTAGTCACGAACTGTTTCAAAACCTGGAAGTCCTTCTCCAGCGTTTCGCGTTGGCTGGCGTTGTACAGCGCCGCCGCCGGATGATACTGCGGCACGACCGACGCCCGTCCGTAAGCGGTGCGCACTTTGATGACCTGGCCGTGCAGCTGGCTGATCTTCTGATTGGCCTGGAAGGCGCCGAAGCGCCGCAGGATGAACTCCATCGAGAAGCGGCCCAGCGTGGCGATGACTTTCGGCTGGATGATGCCGATCTGCCGTTCGAGGAAGGGCGCGTACAGGTCGATTTCTGTTTTCAGCGGATCGCGGTTGTTGGGCGGGCGATCCTTGACTATATTGGTCACATAAACGTCTTGACGATCCAGGTCGATAGACGCCAGCAATTCGTCCAGAACACGGCCGGACGCGCCACAGAATGGACGGCCGGTCTCCGCTTCGTTCTTGCCCGGCGCCTCGCCGATAAACATGATATCGGCATGGTGGCTGCCCTGCCCGATCACGGGGAAGTAGTTATTGCGCTGGCGGTATTCGTATAGCGGCGACTCTCTAAGGTTGACCAGCGCGTCCCTGATGGCGCGCATTTGCTCGGTCCGGTCAGACGACATGCTTGTCCCGCTTTCTCTCGCCAACACTTCGAAGTGTAACACAGCCGCTCGGCGGCGGCGATACTACCGGTCAGCCTCCTCGGATGGCAGCAGTGCGAATGCCTTGCGCAGCAGGCGGCGCAGCGAGTCATCGATGGCAGCCCCCGCATCCAACATTTCGGCGGAGTTGAGCCAGCGGAACCGGGTTGATTCGCTTTGCGCGGGCGCGAGGGCTTCCGGCTGACGCGTCATCAGGACGTAACGGAAATCAAGGTGCAGGTGCTCCGGCGCGTCGCCGCTCTGGGGAATCGTATGCACATCGTAATCTATCGGCGCCGGCGCTTCGCCAGGCGGGAAGTGTTCCAGGTCGGGCAGGCCGGTCTCCTCACGCGCTTCTCTCAGGGCCACTTGAGCGAAGTCGGTCTCGTATTCGGCGTGCCCTCCCACCTGCAGCCAGCGCCCCAAGCGCTTGTGATAGTGCAGCAGCGTCCGCCGCGCGCGCGGCTCGATGATGGCGGCGGAAGCGGTGACATGCCCGACCTCGCAATTCATGCTGAAGATATTCGGATGCGCCTCGATCAGCGTCTTGATACGCTCGATATCGCGGGCTTCCTTCTCGTCCGCCGGCTGGTGCGCAGCCAGCAGCGCCAGGACATCCCCGCGGGCCTGACTGAACTGATAGCCGTAGAGGTCGAGCGTCAGATGGCGGAGCGCGTCCAGCTTCTCGTCGGGCGTCTTGTCGCCCCAGCACGGGAGGCGGGCGTGATGCGGCGCCATGACGCGTCAGCCGGCGCGCCCGTTGACGGCAGCGATGAGCGCAGCGCCGTAGGTCCGCCGGCGCCAGGGACCCAAGCCGCGGATGCCGCCCAGCTCGGCGACCGAGCGCGGTTTGCGGCGAGCGATGGCCCAGAGCGCGTCCCGGCTGATGATGACATCGGACTCGACGCCGCGGGCGGCGGCCGCCTCCTTGCGCCAGTTGACCAGGGCGCTGTAACGATCGACGATCGCTTGCGGGATCGGCTCTTGCCGCGGCGGCTTGTGCGTCAGGCGGCTGGCCAAGCCGTGCTTAACCGCTTCGATGAATTCGTCCCCGCTTTGACGGAGGAGCCAGGCCGGCAAGCCGCGCACCGCATGCAGCCGCTTGAGCGACTTCGGCTGGGACTTGGCCAGCTGCAGCAGCGTCTTGTTGCTGATGAGGCGATGCGGCGGATGGTCGACCGACTGCGCCAGTTCGTCACGCAGGATGTAGAGCTCGCGCAGAACTGCGATCTGCTGCCTGTCGAGAGAATTCGGGCGAAAAAGATTCCAGAAACCATCGGGGTCGAAGTCCTCCGATTTCAGCTCGAAGCGCGCCACATCATCGAAGTATTCGCGGGCTTCTTCGAGGCGGTCGGCGGCGCTGAGTTCAGCGTGCAAGGCGTCGCGCAGGGGCAGCAGGTAATGCGTGTCCATCTGGGCGTAGCGGCGATAGCTGGCCGGCAGGGGGCGGCGGGCCCAATCGTCGGTCTGATGCTTCTTGCCGTGGCGGACGCAGAGCAGATCTTCCAGCATGTTGCCCAAGCCAATGCGCTGGTAGCCGCAGACGCGGGCGGCCGCCATCGTATCGAAGACGCCGCGCACATCGAAGTCGAAGTCGCGCTTGAGGCAGATGAGGTCGTATTCGGCGGCGTGGAAGACGATCTCGATGGCCGGGTCGGCGAAGACGGGGGCGAGGGCGCCCACATCGGCGATGGCGAGAGGATCGATCAGCAGGTCCTCAGCCGGCGTCGAGAACTGGATGAGGCAGGTGCGGCCGCGGTAGGCGTGCAGGCTGTTGGACTCGGTATCGCAGGCGATGCGCGGCTGGGCGCTCAGGCGCTGGACCGCGGCGGCGAGGGCGCGTCGGTCGTCGATGGTGGCGGCGGGGGCGAGCATGAGCCGGTCTAGAGCCAGTGGCGGCGGCGGAAATAGAGCAGCATGAGCAGAGCGATGAGGACCATGATGCCGGCTGCCAGGGCGAAGGCGCGCGGGTCATCGGCGAAGGGGAGCGCGATGTTCATGCCGTAGATGCTGGAGATGAGCGTGAGGGGCAGCATGATGACGGAGATGACGGTGAGGATGCGCATGACCTCGTTGATGCGGTAGCCGGCGAGCGTATCGGCAGTATCGGCGAAGCTGTTGATGACCTCGAAGTTCTCCTCGGCGATATCGCGGAGCTTGAAGAGGTGATCGACGATGTCGCCGAAGTACTCCTCCATGTGCTCGTGCAGGATGGGGTGCTCGCAGGTTTCGAGCTGCTGCACGATGGGTATCTGCCCGCGGATGATGCGGCGGAGGGAGATGATATCGCGGCGCAGCAAGGCGATCTCCTGGATGACGCGCTTGGCGTCCGATGCGAAGAGGGCGTCTTCGATGGCGTGGACGCGCCGGTCGACCTTGTTGAGGATGGGGAAGATGTAGTCGACGAGCTGGTCAATGAGGGTGTAGAAGAGGTGGTTGGCGCCGCGGCCGAGCAGTCCGGCGCGTTCGTTCGCATCCGCCTGGCAGGCCTCGAAGGCGGCGGCGAGGGGCGGCAAGCTGCCGTTGTGCACGGTGACGACGAAGTCGCGGCCGACGAAGATATCGACCTCGCTGGCGCGGGAGAGCTCGGCGCCGACGTCCCAGAGCGGGAAGTGCAGGACGACGAAGAGGTAGTCGTCGTCTTGATCGAGCTTGGGCCGTTCGATGGGGCTGACGATGTCCTCGAGATTGAGCGGGTGGAAATGCGGGAAGCGGTTATGCAGGGCTTCGACATCGGCGGCATTGGGATGGACGATGTCGATCCAAGTGAGGTTGTTGTGGGAGATTTCGCGGGTGGTCATGGGCGCGATTTTACCCCCCGCAGTCCTCCCATCGCAATGGAGGGAAGTTTACCCCCCTCGGTCCCCCCATCGCAATGGAGGGAAGTTTGGTCGCCGCAGAGGGAAATCAGCGATATTTGCACGGATTTGCGCGATTTGGGCAAATGGTTTCGGCGGTTGTGCAAAGGCGGCAAGCGAGTGGTGGCGGGGGATTGCGGCGGAAATGGCGGGTCATTTGCATTTGCACGGGGAAGAAGTTTTTGTGCAAATGTGGGTGGGTGGCGGGCTGCCTTATTGGAGTTTTGGAGCGTTTTATTGGAGGGCGAAATATTTTTTGTCCAATAAGGTTCCGGTTCCGGCAAGGCGGTTGGCTGGGCTATGCGGTTGTTAATGTGCGGACGGACCTATTATATCATGGATATGTGGGTGATGCTAGAGCAAATGTTCGGGTGTTGGGGGATTTCGATGCGGAGGCAGAAATTAACCACCGAGGACACAGAGTGTATTGAGGGCACAGAGAAAAGCTTAGTCGGTGGTTTCGGGGCGGAAGGGGAGTTTGGCGAGGTCTTGAACGATGTCGACGGTGCGGAGGCTGACGGTGATGACGCGTTCGATGAGCTTGAGGATGTATTGCGGGTCGTCGCTATAGCCGTTGGGATCGTGCGTGATGCCGCTGCGTTTGTCGGTTTTGACGCGGTATTGGTCGACGATCCAATCG
>JAPOYU010000104.1:12958-14294 GCA_026706395.1 Chloroflexota bacterium | reverse complement strand
CGCGACAAGCCCGACAGCGAAACCGAAGTGCGGATCCAATTTGTCGATCCGCTGTTTTCGGCGCTGGGCTGGGACATGCGCGACAAAAGGCAAGTGCGCCATGAACCAAGCGTCACAGTTCAGGAAGCGGGCTTGGAACGATCCAAGTACGCCGATTACAGCTTCCACATCGGCAATACCAGGCATTTCTTCGTCGAGACCAAAATGCCGCATATCAATCTGGAGCGAAACACCGTCCCGGCATTTCAGCTGCGGCGCTACGGCTGGTCCGGCGGAACGCCCGTCAGCGTATTAACCGACTTTGAAGAATTCTGCGTCTACGACTGCCGACTCGAACCAAATCAAAAAGACCCCGCCGACAAAGCCCGCCTCCGCTATTGGACCTTCCAGAATTACATCGATGATTGGGATGAAATTGAAGCGCGTTTCAGCCGCGAAGCCGTCGCCCAAGGCGCGCTGCGCGAGTGGGTCGAAGGCAAGCGCGTCCGCGGCATCCTCAGCGTCGACCAATCCTTTCTGGGCAAGATGGAAGAGTGGCGCGAACTGCTGGCGAAAGATATCGCCCTGCACAACCGCGACCTTAGCCAGCGCCAACTCAATTTGCTGGTGCAGCGTACCATTGACCGCATCGTCTTCCTGCGCATCGCCGAAGACCGCGACATCGAAAGCTACCGACGCCTGCGCAGCGCCGCCAGCGAGGGCAAGCAAGTCTACGAAGAATTGAAGCGGCTCTTCGTTGAAGCCGACGATAAGTACAATTCGGGCTTGTTCCACTTTAGCGACGAAAAGCGCGCCAGCGAGCCCGACCGCGATTCGCTGAAGATCCACATCCCCGACGAGCCGCTGCGCCAAATCATCAAGAATCTGTATTTTCCGTTCAGCCCTTTCGAATTCACCGTCATGCCGCCCGAAATTCTGGGCCAGGTCTACGAGCAATTCCTCGGCAAAGTCATCGAATTAAGTCCCGGCGGCGCGGTCCGTGTCGAAGAAAAACCCGAAGTCCGCAAAGCCGGCGGCGTCTACTACACGCCCACTTATATCGTCGATTACATCGTCGAGAACACCGTCGGCGCATTGTTGGAAGGAAAGACGCCCGCCGACGCCGCGAAACTGCGCATCCTCGATCCCGCTTGCGGCAGTGGCTCTTTCCTCGTCGGCGCCTATCAATACCTGCTTGACTGGCATCTCGAATCCTACAGCCGCGAGCCGGACAAGCACAAGAATGTCCTGCGCCGCATCGTGGGCGGATACGTCCTCACCACCGCCGAGAAGCGCCGCATCTTGCAAAACAACATCTACGGCGTCGACCTCGACCAGAACGCCGTCGAAGTCAGCA
>JAPOYU010000104.1:4399-12921 GCA_026706395.1 Chloroflexota bacterium | reverse complement strand
CAACATCAAATGGGGCAACTCCCTCATCGGCAGCGACTTCTTCCGCGGACCGCAAGCCAGTCTATTCGCTGATGAAGAAGCGATGCTCAAGGTCAAAGCCTTCGATTGGGATAGCGACGCCGGCTTCGGCGACATCATGGCGGCCGGCGGATTCGACGCGGTGATCGGCAATCCGCCTTATGTGCGTCAGGAGATTTTGGGCAAGGATTTCAAGGATTATGCCAAAAAGAAGTATGAGACGTACCACGGCGTAGCTGACCTATACACTTACTTCATTGAACAAGCGCACAGGATTCTCAAGTCAAAAGGCGTGTTTGCCATGATTTGCTCGAACAAGTTCATGCGCGCCAGATACGGTACGGCACTACGCAATTACTTGTCGAAGAAAGTCAAAATACGGGAAATCGTCGACTTTGGCGAACTGCCGGTTTTCGAAAGCGCCTCAACGTTTCCAGCGATTATCATTACAAGTCGTCAACTTCCAGCAGAACAGAGATTCTTGTATGCCGCAATCAAGCGTCTTGATTTCTCTACACTGCTTGAAGAAGTCAAGCTTCAGGGATCGATATTGGATTCCCGCTCTATCGCTAACAACAACTGGACACTAGCGAGAAGCGAAGAAATTGAGATTATGGAGAAGATGCAAAAGATAGGATTGCCCCTCGATTCGTATGTTGGCGGAAGTATTCACTACGGGATTAAGACAGGGCGCAACGATGCATTCGTAATTGATGAATATGTCAGGCAATCGCTGATTGAACAGGATATTAAGAGCGAGGAAATCATCAAGCCATTCTTAATTGGTCGTGACGTTTATGGTTATAAAGATCTACAACTTAAACGGTACGTCATCTTCACACGGCGAGGCACCGACATCGAAAAGTACCAGGCAATAAAAGCATATCTACAGCAGTTTAGAACCCTATTGGAGCCAAAACCAAAAGGTTGGAAGGGAACTTGGCAGGGGCGCAAACCCGGCACGTACAAGTGGTACGAAATACAAGATACAGTCGACTATCACTACGAGTTCACCAAGCCGAAAATCATCTACCCCGTCATTGCAAAAGAGCCTCGTTTTACAATAGATACCAAGGGTTTTTATTCAAATGACAAGACCTTTATCATTCCAAACGCGAATCTGTATCTCTTAGGACTATTGAACTCCAAGCTTGCTTGGCTATATCTCAAACGGACATGTTCAGTGTTAGGCGATCCAGACAAACGAGGAAGACTAGAATTGCGTGACATTTATGTAAGGACTCTCCCAATCCGAACAATCGACTTCGACAATCCCGAAGACGTCAAGATGCACGATGAAATGGTCGCGTTAGTCGATGACATGCTGGACAGACATAAGCAGTTGCCGGGCCTGATGGGCGAAGGGCGTAAGATTGCCGAGGCGCTTATTCAGAGAGTGGACAATGAAATCGACGCGCTGGTGTATCGGCTGTATGGGTTGAGTGAGGATGAGGTGGCTGTGGTGGAGGGTCGGTGACACCCCATTTTTTGGAGAGAGATATGCATGACGAGTATGTTAAGCTGTTTTCACTGCATGCTCGTAGCAATCAGAGTGAACATTATGATGCGTGCTCGAAGATTCATCACCAAACACAAGAAGCGTTTGACAGTTGTCGTCATCGCTATCAGTGTTCTTGCGGCTGCTTTTGGTCTGCTTGCATTCGTTGATCATGGGTTCTCCTTATTTGCCCCAAATGACTACGAGACGAATCTCTATACTGAAATATTCGGCGTACTTTTCAGCGTTTTTGTTTCGGTCGTCATAATCGGCGGATGGTCATATTGGCGCGAAAGGCAACAACTCAGAACTCGTTTGAAAAGAGAAGCGGGCAGCCGGTCGCATGATATTGCGATCTCCGCCGTGGAATGGTTAAGTCACGAGAACTGGTTAATTGGCGACAAAGGTGTATTGAAGTATGCAAATTTAGATAATGCAAATCTACAGCGAGCAAGACTAGTAGAAGCAAACCTAGAAGGAGCGTGGCTGAATCAGGCAAATCTGCAAAAGGCGGAATTAGTATTCGCACAGATGCAGGAAGTGAGGCTGCAACATGCAAATCTGCAAAGCGCAAGATTAATGTATGCTGACATGCAGAGAGCCCGCCTGTTTGGCGCAAATATGCAATACGCGACGTTGAACGGCGCGAATTTTCACGGAGCAGAAATGCAAAAAACAAATCTGCAAAATGCATTAATGCACAGGGTAGATTTGCAAGGCGCAAACCTAAGCAATGCAAACCTTCTAGGAGCTATGCTGTCCGATGCAAATCTGTGCGGCGCAGTTCTGCCCGATGGGGAGCGCTATTCTGATAGCATAGACATGCAGAAATACACGAATCCTCGCCATCCCGACTATCACGACTATTCTGAAACCCTACGGATAGAGGAAAGACTCCGCAACACTTACTGACCCAAAGCTCGTACACTTCCGCACGTAAAAACCCTCTGTGCCCTCCGCGCCCCCGCGCCGATATCTCCCCATACGTGAACATTTGTTCTCCCATTCGCGCCTGATCTATGCTACACTAATCCCGTCGCGCCTTAACAACCGCATAGCCAGTCCCGCCAGATGGCCGAAAAAAACTTTTTCCCCGTAGAGCATATTTGCACAAAAAAGTTTTCTCCGTGCAAATGCCAATCGCGCGCCTAAACCGCCCGGATCCCCCGCCAGCACTGCCCTCGCGCCTTTGCCCAAACCCGAATCTCGTTTGCCAAAATAGCGCAAATCTGTGCCAATAAGCCCTCAAAAGCGACCTCAGTAAGTGAAAGTTAGTCGTAAATATCAATTACGATGACGAGTCACCCCTCCCCATTGCAATGGGGAGGGGCCGGGGGTGGGGTAGACTAATTCAAATTCGCATTCCCGCCCCGCCAATGCTATCGTCATGAAGCAACGAGCGAATGCGCAAAAACGAGTAATGACATGAACGACCTCGAACTCCAGCAATACCTCTTCGACCTCAACGGCTACCTCGTCATCGAAGACGCCTTGACCGCCGACGAAGTCGCGGCCCTGAACCGGCTCATCGACGAGCAGAACCTGCCCCCGCCCGCTGAATCGCCTCGCTTCGGCGGCGCGCCGACCCTGGGCGCATCGCTCATCAAAGCCGAGGACCTGCCCGAAAGCAAAAAGCTGGGCGACCGCTACAAACCGGTCGGCTCCGGTTTCCTCGATTGGGGGGCGCCCTTCTGCGACCTGCTCGATCACCCCGCCATCATGCCCATGCTGCGCCGGCGCCTAGGCGATTGCTTCCGCCTGGATCGCCTCTACGGCATGGTCATGCGCCAGGGCATGTCCTACGGCGTCCTCCATGCCGATTACGGCGCCAGCGCGCCACAATCCGATGTCGGGCCCGGCGAATACTACGGCTTCCGCACCAACCAAATATATGAAGGTTTCATCGTCGTCGCCTGGGCGCTCAGCGATGCCGGCGGCGAGCATGGCGGCTTCTGCTGCGTCCCCGGCAGCCACAAAAGCAATTACAGGCTGCCGCCCGCCATCAGCGAGAACTTCCAAACCTCGCCGCATGTCGTCTTGCCGGAGATGCCCGCCGGCTCAGTCTTGCTCTTCAGCGAGGCGCTGACCCACGGCACCGCCCTGTGGCACGCCGAGCACGAGCGCCGCGTCCTGCTCTACAAGTACTGCGTCTCGCACCTGGTCTGGACATCAAAGCGCGTCGAGATGCCGGCCAGCGTCGAACTCACGCCTCGGCAGCAGATCCTCCTGCGCGAACCCGGCGATCCCCTGCGGCACTTCCCCTCGCTCTTTGAAGACGCTGCCGTCTGATATGTTACTGCGGAAGCAAGGGAGACAGCCGCCTTGGCTCAAATCACGCCGCGAGCCTCTTTGAACTCGGTGTACTCGGTGTACTCGGTGGTGAAATCTATGTCGATTTGTCCGCGACATACTCCAACCGCTCCAGGCCAAGCGCCCGCAGCGCCTCGCCCACCCGCGCCACATCAGCGCGATCGGCCGCGTCATAGGTCCGCGCGCAGAGCAAGCGCTCATCCGGATCCGCCTGACCGGCCGCCGGCCGCGTCGACACCTTCGACTTGTAGCCCAGCGCGCCCGCGGCAGTCAGCGCCTTGACCCGCTCCCAAACCGCGTCCACGTCCTCCAGCCGCAGCTTGACCCGCCACTCGCCGGCGTTCGCGGTCGGGGCGGGATACTCGCCTTCGCGCCGTTTCGCCTCGATCCAGTAGACCGCCGCCATGTCCGAGGGCACAGCGCTCTCATCGTGCAGCATCCGCGCCCGCTGCACCATCTGGATCAAGTCGAGATCGAGGTCGTTTCGCTTGGTCATGCCGCGGGAGGCCTAGAAGATGGTCGGCTGGCTGTTGAAATCGCTGTCGAAGCCGTAACGCCCGATCAGCGGTACGAAGCGGCAGCGCAGCAGCGTCCGCGAGGTGAAGCGCTCGCCGCGCCGGGTGACGAGCTTCAGCTCCTGCAAGTGCTCGTCGCCGATGGGCAGAATCATCTGGCCGCCATGCTTCTGCAGCTGCGTGCAAAGCACATTCGGCAGGCGCGGCACCGCCGCCGTCACCATGATGCGGTCAAACATGGCTTGATCGGGCAAGCCCTGGCTGCCATCGCCAACGTGAATATCGAGGTTGTTGTAACCCAGGTCGCCGATGCGCTCGCCAGCGTGATCCGCCAAAAGCGTCACGCGCTCGACGCTGTAGACGTAATGCGTCAGGTGGCAGAGTATCGCCGTCTGATAACCCGAGCCCGTGCCGATTTCCAGGACCGTGTGATGCGGCTTGAGGCGCAGCCGCTCGGTCATGAAGGCGACCATATAGGGCTGCGAGATCGTCTGCCCTTCGCCGATGGGCAGCGGACGATCTTCGTAAGCTTGCGGCTTGAACTCTTCCGGCACAAACTGATGGCGGGGCATGACGCGCATCGCGTCCAAGACCCGGCGATCGTTGATGCCGCGCTTGACCAACTGCTCATCGACCATGCGGTTGCGCAACCGCGCGTATTCCCGTGAAGTTGGCATTTGGCTATCCAAGCTGTCGCCCAAAGTCTGCTAGATTAAAGGTAGCATAAGGCGCAGATGCGGGCAATCAAACTTGCTATGCTGTTTCAGGACCAGCCACGCTTTGGGCGGCATCATGACATGGGCGGACTTCCAGGGGGCAGACGCCGCGCCGCGCTCGCCTTGCGCAAGACCACTTGCTCTTGATAGCTGACCGCGATGGAAGCTACGGTGAAATCACCCACCCCACTGGATAGAAAACGAGCGCTGCCGATCTTCCTGCTGGTCTTCGTCGATGTGCTCGGTTTGACCGTCATCCTGCCGCTGCTGCACATTTACGCCGCGTCATTCGGCGCGACGCCGCTGCAAGTCGGCTTGGCGCTGGCGGCCTTTCCCCTGGCGCAACTGATCGGCGTACCGGTTATGGGCGCGCTGTCAGATCGCTACGGACGCAAGCCGCTGCTGCTCATCAGCCAGGTGACCACCTGTCTCAGCTTCATCATGCTCGGCCTGGCCACCTCTTTGGAAATGGTGATTCTCTCGCGCGTCGTTGATGGCCTCTTCGGCGCCAACCTGGCCACGGCGCAAGCCGCGCTCAGCGACATCACCGATGAGTCCAATCGCAGTCGCGGCCTGGGCCTCACCGGCGCGGCCTTCGGCCTGGGTTTCATCTTTGGACCGCTTCTCTCCCTGCTCGCCCTGGAAATATCAGACTCGTTGGCGGTGCCCGCTTTCACCGCCGCCATCTACTCCTTCGTCTCAATACTTCTCACCCTCTTCCTTTTCAAAGAAACACATCCGCTGGCGAAGCGCGGACATGGAACAGGCTCCGGGCAGGCTCCGATCTTGATCCTGCGCTACTTGCTTCGGCCGGGCCTGGGCGTTCTGCTGCTGCTGATGTTCGCGCAGCAATTCATCTTCTTCGGTTACGAAAGCTTGCTCGGCTTGTTCACATTGACGCGCCTGGGCTTCCTCGGGCGCGGGAACGCAACGCTGTTCCTGGTGATCGGCATTATTCTGGTGACGGTACAGCTTCGCTACATAGGCCGCTGGAGCGCGCGACTTGGCGACCGCGGCTTGGTCATCCTGGCGCTGGGATTGCTGGCGCTGGGCCTGCTGCTGACTGGAACAACACCGGATTCGCCGCATCCCTTTTACGTGCGCGAATTGGTCGAGCGCGATTTGCTCGGCGCCCGGACGACCCGGACAGAAGCGATGATCGGCGAGTTGGGGATTGAGCTGCCGGTGAATGGCAAGAACAGCCTGGCGGGCGTCCTCTGGATGTTTGTCGCGATCGTGCCCATCTCGATAGGCGCCGGCTTGATCCGCCCCGCCTTGAACAGCCTGATTACGCAACAGGTGACGCCTGGTGAATTCGGAGGCGCGCTCGGCGTCAGCGCCGCATTGGTCAGCGCCGCCAACGCTACCGCTCCGCTGGCCGCGGGACTGATCTTCCAGCGTCATGGCGCGTCGACGCCTTTTCTGCTGGGTGGCGTATTGATGGCGGGATTGTGTATCTACAGCGCGTTTGTGTTGGAGCGCATCAGAGGTTGCGACAGCGGAGACGGCTAGGGCGAGCGAATGAGGAGGCCGAGGAGTGCTGTTGATACGGTCGTAGCAATGCTGACTGCCAGAATTAGCCGCCAAGTCAAGGTTGCCTGCAAGTTCGCCAGATCGGCCTTGGTTGCCAAATGTTGTTGATTGGTCTCCAGTGAAGCGATCCGCTCACCGTGATTCTGAAGCGTTGATACCGTCGAAACTTCCGTAGCAGTTGCCATGTATCATACAGTCTCGATTAACGTTATTCCAACTTCAAGTCTAACACTTTCGAGAATAGTAGGCAAGGCATGCGCTCGGGGCTAGCTAGGCATGCGCCCAGCCTTCCCAGCCCCGGGCGCTCCAGGCGCGATACAGGGCGATGGCGCCGGCCGTCGCAACGTTCAGACTGCCCACCTCGCCGCGCATGGGCAGCGTCAGCAGCAGATCGCAGGTATCGCGGACCAAGCGCCGCAAGCCTTCGCCCTCGCTGCCCATCACTAATCCCAGCGACATATTGAGGTCGGTCTTGTCCAGCGGCGGGATGTTCGGTCCCACGTCCAAGCCGACCAGCCAAACATCCTGCGCTTTCAATGACTTCATGGCGCTGACCAGGTTGGGCACCTGGGCGACGTTGATGTGCTCGACAGCGCCTGAGGACGCATTCACCACCGCCGGCGTGACCGCCACGCTGCGCCGCTCTTGAATCACGATGCCATGGACGCCGACCGCATCGCCGACGCGGATCAGCGAGCCGACGTTCTGGGGATCTTTCAGCAGGTCCAGCAGCAAGATGAAAGGTTTCTCGCCGCGCTGCGCGGCCAGGCTGAGGATATCTTCAAGGTCGCAGTAGGGGTAGGGGCCGACGCGCAGGACCAGACCTTGGTGGTTACCGTTGTTGGCCAGGTCATCGAGGATGCGCCGCTGCACCGGCTGAATCGGCAAGCCAAAATCTTTCGCCATGCTCATGACCTCGCCGACGGTTCCGCGCTTCTCCGCCCGCTCGTGGATCATCAGCGCTTCCAGCGCCCGGCGCCCGGAGCGCATCGTTTCAATGACCGCCCAATGTCCGTAGAGGAATTCCGGCATTAGGTTATTCCTTCCCCCACCCCAAAACCCTCCCCCAAAATGAGGGAGGGGCTGTTTTCGTTAAGTCGTTCTTACGCCTTAGCACCCCTTCCCTCTTTAAATAGGGATGCTCGCCACAGAGATGGCGAGAGAGGTCGGCGGATGAGGTTTGCTAACATACATCAGTTCAGCTTCCAGGTTGTGCCGTCGGCGCGGTCTTCCAGCACGACGCCCAAGGCAGCCAGATGGTCGCGTATCTGATCGCTGCGGGCATAATCACGCTCGGCGCGGGCCTCCGCCCGCATTGCGATGAGCATTTCGATAAGCGCTGCCTCGCGCTGGCCATCGCCGCTTTCATCATAATCCGCCGCCGGCACCAAGCCCAAGACAGCGCCACCCAGCGCGACGTAGGCATCATTGATCGCTTTCAGGGTGGCAAGGCCGACCTCGGTTTCGCTATTCAGCAGGGTATTCACATCGCGCGTCAGGTCTTGCAGGACGGCGATACCGCGCGGCGAATTGAAATCATCGTCCATCACACGGCGGAATTCTGCCCTGGCTGCGTCGAGGCGCTCCAGGAAGACTTCGCCGGCGGCGCCTTCCGGCGCGCTGTTCATCTGCCGCCGGACGAGACGGACAGCGTTCATCAGGCGTTCCCAGCCCGATTTCGCCGACGCCAAGGCATCGTCGCTGTAGACCACCGGATTGCTGTAGTGCGAGGTCAGGATAAAGTAGCGCAATTCCTGCGGATGATAATCCTGAAGCGCGTCCTTGATCGTGATGTAATTGCCCAGGGACTTGCTCATCTTGACCGGGATGCCTTCGTCCGGGTCCAGCACATTCAGGCTGCCGGTCAGCATCCAGTAGTTGGCGAATCCGACATCGTTGGCGCATTCGCTCTGCGCGATCTCGTTCTCGTTG
>JAPOYU010000104.1:0-4318 GCA_026706395.1 Chloroflexota bacterium | reverse complement strand
GCATTCGATATGCCAGCCGGGGAAGCCGACGCCCCAGGGGCTGTTCCAGCGCAGAATGTGCTCCGGCTCGGCTTTTCTCCACAAGGCGAAATCGGCCGGGTGACGTTTCTCGCCGGCGACCAGCGCGCGCGATTCGTCTTGCTGCTCATCCACCCGCCGGTTCGAGAGCTTGCCGTAATCGTCATCGCTGAGCACATCAAAGTAGACATTGCCATCGACGGCATAGGCATGCCCCTTGGCGATCAGGTCTTCAATCATCTCGATCTGTTCCGGCACGTGCCCGCTGGCCCGTGGGGAGATGTCGGGCCGCTGCACGCCGAGGGCGTCCATGTCTTCGAAGTAACTGCGGGAATACGTCTCCACCACTTGCATCGGCTTGGCGTTGAGCTGGGCCGCGCGCACCAGCACCCGATCTTCCTCATTGGCGCGCAGGTGCCCGACATCGGTGATGTTCTGCACGTAGAGCAGGTCAAAACCGCGGTAGCGCAGATACCGCGCCACCACGTCAAATGAGACGTAAGTCTTGGCATGGCCCAAGTGTGAATGCTCATACACGGTGGGACCGCAGACGTACATGCCGACGCGGCCTTCGTGTATCGGCTTGAAGTCTTGTTTTTCGCGCCCCAGCACGTTGAAGATTTGCAAACTCATCGCTCCTCGTTGGCTTCGCCGCACCTGCCATATTTTACCAGCAGCTTGGGTACAGGCAACAGGTTTGGCGTCGCCCGCCGCGCCGGACCGACGCATCAGCGAATGCTGCGAACCGGTTTCTTATACTCATATATGTCGTGCAGCCGCTCGAAACCGACAGAGGCATAAAGCGCGACAGCAGCCGGATTCACCTCCGGCGGCTGGTGGCAGACATAGGCGCATTCGATGCCGCGTTCCTCTTTCATCCGGCGCAGCGCATAGGTCATCAGCGCTTTGGCGAGCCCCTTGCGGCGGAAGTCCGAATGCGTCCCGACCGGTTCAAACAGAAGCGATCGATTCAAGTCGTCGATCCACAGATTCGTGAAAGCGGCGAAACGTCCATCGGGCGCGACCACGACCCATTCATGCTCCATGTGCGGCGAGCGGAAGACCGCGCCGTATGACTCGGCATTCCATTTGTTCGTGAAACTATGATTGTGCACATCCGCCAGGCGCGCAGCGTCTGCGGCAGTCGCCTCGCAGAAGCGGAAGCCGGCCGGCAGCTCCGCCTCGGGCAGGTCAGCCAGATCGTGTCGGGTCATGATGAAGCCTAGCTTATCAAGCGTATAGCCGCGCGCTTCGACGAAGGCGATGTAAGCCGGGTCACAGTCGAAGGCATCGGCGGCCAGCGCGTCAAAACTGATGCCGAAGCCTGCCGCCAGTCGCAAGGTCTCGCGTTCGCAGAATTCAAAGATCTTGATGTGATCGTCGCTGAAGCGCAGCGCCGGCGCCACTTGCAGATCGAAGACCTCCCAGTGCGGATGCAAGGTGGCGAAGGCGGCGATTTCACCGGCCGCGCCCAGCCAATAGCGGAAGACCTCGGCTTTGTCGTATTTGTAACAGCCGTTGAAGAGGCGATGGCCGATATCGCCCTTATGCCAGTAGTTGCAGTGCCCGGCTTCGCGCACCCACTGCATCAGCGCGGTTTGGGCGCGGCAGAGGTCGGCGGGTCTCTGATAATGTCGCGCGTCCATAGACGAGATTCCTTGAGGGCGGCTAGCGCGCTGCCTGCGCCCGCTCGTAGATTTCAACCATCCGCCCTACCTGCTGTTCCAGCAGAAATTTGCGGCGAATGCGCTCTTTGCCGCGCCAGCCCATCTCCCGGCGCAGACCATCATCCCGCAGCAGGCGCCCAAGCCGGTCGGCGAAAGAAACGGTATCAAATGGGTTCACGATAAAACCGGTCGCACCATCGAGGACGAGTTCCGGCGAGCCGCCGAAACAGGTCGCCACAACTGGTTTGGCCAGGGCCATCGCCTCCAGATTAACCGTCGGGAAGGGATCGAGATAGATGGACGGCACGGTCACCAGGTCCGCCAGTTGATAGGCGGCCCGCAGCTCAGCACCACTCAGCCAGCCGCCGAGACAAATGTAGGGGCGCAAATGGGCGAAATCCGCCGGTATCTGCGATGCAATATCGCGCGAAGATAAAACCAGCAGCTTTGCATTCGCCACTGATTCACGCAGGGCATCCAGAGCGCGCAGTATCTGAATCACGCCTTTTTCCCTGGTCAGCCGTCCGGCGATCAGGATGACACGCTTGTCCACGAGATCGAGGCGCCGCCGCAGTTCGGCGACTGTCGCTTCATCGACCGGCCGCCACTCGTGCAGATCGATGCCGTTATGCGCGACTTCAACCGGCGGCATGTCTTTGTCGGTGAAGGCATCAGCGAGTGCCTGGCTGGGCACGGTTCGGATATGACTGTGTCGCTCAAGATAATGCCTGATTATGATGTTGCGGAAGGGATTGTAGCGGAAGCGATTCTGCCGCAGGTTGTACCAGCGGGGCAGACGATACGCCCCCTCCGGACCCAGCGCCGCCAACGGCAGTTTCAGCTTGTCGTAAGCGAAAGGCATGGCGTCATGCGCGCTGAACACCACCCCGCAGCCGGCGTCGCGCGCCAGTTTCAAGGTGTGATAAGAGAGCAGGTGATGAATGTTGTGCGCGTTGACAACATCGGGCTTAAGCCGCTCGAGCAGTTTTCGGAAGGCGCCGACCGTCTGAGGATTCCACAGCGATAACCAGGCGCGAAACCGCTCCGGGTAGCCGGCGCAAATATGATAGGTGGGGATGTCGTCGCGGACTTCCTCAAATGAATCAGCAGCAGTTGTGGTGACCACGTGGATATCGTGCCCAGCGGCCGCCAATCCTCGCGCCAGGCGCCAGACAACCGACTCCGCCCCACCCTTGCCTTCCGGCGGTATCCTGTCATTAAGCAGCAGGATCTTCATGGCTTGATTTAACCACAGAGGGCACAGAGAGCACAGAGACTGTTTCCGAGCAAGTTCTGCTTCCAAGTTCCGGATGCCGTCCACAGATTCGCATTGCGACGAAGGCGCGACAATAACGTATAATTGATGTGCAAGACATTCGGGAGAGCATAATGTCGAAATCCTTACAAGATGCGGATCGTGAAGCGCGGAAGCTGGTCGCCAACTGGACAACCGGCGCGGCGTTGACGGGCTGGATCCCGGGCAGCGCCTTCTTTTTGACGGCGGCGGACACCGCCATGATCCACCAGGTGGCAAACGCATACGGTGTCAACGCCTTCGATATGGACCACTTGCTCTCAACACTATCGGGCGCGATCGGCAGCGCTATTGCCGGCGGTGTGATCGCCGAGGTGGTCGGCGTGATCCCGCTGGTGGGCTGGGCGGTGAAGAGCGCGGCGATGGCGGCAAAGGCCAAAGTGATCGGCGAAGCGGTGATCAAATATTTCCGTGAACGCTCGGAACTGCCGGATACCAAGATGATCATCGACGTGCAAAGCGACGAATAATATCGTGTGGCAATGCGCCACTATTCAATTGTCCCCTCGCCTGTTATGCGGTAGGCTATTCGACATGCCGCGTAATTGAGCGAAGGAGACGCTGTGGCTGGGACATTACGACAGAAGGTACTCACTCTTTACCTGTCGACATCGGCGCTGGACAGCGGTGTCTTGGGTTGGGCGATTTACGATGGCACCGGCAGGGAATCATTCACCACCGGCGACAACAACGAAGCCCCTTATGAAACGGGCCTGGATGCGCTGAAGGACGGCTGGCGGCTTATCCAGCATCCGGTCTTGATCCCGCCCTACCCGGGCGAAGAATACAGCACATCGTTCATGAAATACGGCTTTGTCTTTGAAAAACTGGAGGACATTTCGCAATGATCGACAAGCAATATCTGCTCAGTTCAAGCCAAATGGCGGAGTTCGTCGCCCGCGGCTTTTTGCGCTTCGACGAATTGGTGCCGGACGCGATCAATCAGGAAGTGATGCGCGATATCGACGAGCATGAGATCAAGGGGCATCCGGCCGGTACGCCGCTCTCGCAATGTTATCACGGCACTGCCATCCGCAAGCTGCTGGACCTGCCGCAGATACAGGGCTTGATCCAGAGCCTGGTCGGCGAGGATCCGATGTTCGATCACGACGCGATTCATGTACGGGAGCCGAACGAAGGCAAGGCGCAGGGTCTCCATGCCGATTCGATCATTGACTGCCGCACTCATTTCGATATTCAGCTGATGTACTTCCCGCACGATGTGCCGCTGGAGATGGGCGGGACGCTACTGCTGCCGGGCAGCCACTTCCGCCGCGTCAACGAGATGGATGTCGCCGCTTATCAGAATATGCGCGGG
>JAPOYU010000053.1:20138-75068 GCA_026706395.1 Chloroflexota bacterium | reverse complement strand
CGCCGCCAACGTTCATCCTGAGCCAGGATCAAACTCTCCGTATTCACAGGGTTTATTTCGCTCTGTCTTAACCCACTATTCTGCTGTTAATCTGCACTCGCGCCACACAAATAACCGGCACAAAAAAGCGAGAGCTTGTCTCTCACTTTAAGTGGAGATAGCTTATCAATAGCGAATGGGCTTGTCAAGGTCGATTTGGGGGAAAACTGCGGCGGCGCAGATTCGCCGTGTCAGCCAGCGTGGCGTGTAGCAGCCGCTGGTCTGTCGCATCAGATGCTTATTAAGACGACTTCTTATGCGCCCGGACCAAGCGGAGAGTCTCGCCAGAATGCACAAGTTCAAAGCGCTGTTTGTCCATCTGATAGAGCGCGTCGATCATCCAAGCGTAGCCTTTGGGGAACAGCAGATAATCGATGCCGTATCGATCGACAATCGCCAGCTTTTCTTCGACGGATACATCCGCCGAGTACAAGCGGAGATTGTCGTTGAGTTGGGACTCCGCCTGAGCAAGCGGCAACTTCGAATAATACGACATGCGTTCGGCAGAAAAGCGAGAGAGTTCAACAACCTTCCAGTTCAATGTAATTGCGCGGCTGCGAGACTCGGGGCTTGCCGCAATCCAGACGCGCTCGTCATGGTTGGCATCGAGATACTCGGCGATTTCCAGCCACTCAACATCGCCGCGCGCTGAGTGACTGATGTCCCTACTCAAATCGAAACCGTGACTGAAGCGGAGAAAGTGCGCCGTAAGCAGCAGCACGATAGTCAATAGCAAGTAGAGAACACGATCGCTTGCCAGCCAGCCGAGTATTCGGGAGTTTGCGGATAGAGAGCGACCAAGCAGAGTAGACATCGTTGCCAGCGTGAAGCCCAACATGTAGCCATAAGGCATGAGCCACAAGATGCGGACTATGTGATAGAACGATACCAAACGGCCGTATATCCAGGCGGTGTATGGCAGCAGACCAATACCGATGGCAATGACATAGGCGAGCATCAGTTTGCTTCGCGAATCCAGACGTCGCGCCGCCACCGACAGCGCGGCAAATACGACCAATAGATACGTCAGCGCACCAGCCATATTCGAATGTATCGCATAAAGATTGTTACCGTTGTCAAGTGGATTGACCGCCTCGTAAACGTGGATGTTGCTGCCGGTCTCCTCGGGCAGTTCGTCGAAGTAGTAGATTGTCGATTCCCAGGTGTTCAGACGCACAAAGATGGCGGGCGCAAACAGCAAAGTCAGCAATATAAGGAGCTTGAGGCTGTTTCTCCAATCGACGCGATCGGTGAGAAGGCGGATCAAGCAGAATAAGCCGACAATAACAGCGGCGAATCCTCCGGGAATCGCGTGTACGGAGACGGTAGCCAGGAATGAAAGACCAAAGCCGAAGTATGCGCGCCCGCTGCCTGTGTTGGCGCAGAGCCAGGCGCATGAGATAGCGACAGGCGCGAGGGCGAAAGCGGCGACGATTTTGTCAAGCAGCGGACGAACGTAGAATTGAGCGCCGGATTGGATACTGTAGTCGGAGACCATACTGTAGGCAAATAGCCCGAGGATGACATAAACGAGAGACGATTTTCGTTCGTGGCCGAGGTTACGCGCGAAAACGTACATCGCCACAACAGACATGACCATCACGAAGGGGTTGATCAGATAACGGGTCAGTAGAATAGGCACGCCGCTGATTTCTACCACCAACGCTTGCGCCAGAACCCAATAGGTCAGGTACATGCGGTCGGCGATGGGATTGCCGGTTTCGTAGTACGGCTCCGCCCAACCCAGCGGCTCGTCGCGCAAGAAGCCATTAACCGCAGCGTGATGACGGTTCTGATCATTGGTGGTGCTGGTCGCAAAGATGCTGGAATGAGTGTAAAACGCGACCTGGATGAGAATTATCGCGAGCGCCAGCACGACGGGCGCGTAAAGTTTGGGGCTGACACTTGAAAACTGTCGCGATTTGTATAGGACAGCGGCGAAACCAAGTATCGCCAGCAGATACCAAATGATCTCGATGACATCAATAGACAGGGCGAGCGTTCTGGTGATGAGACCGAGCAGTGTTATCAACGCGACAGAGAAGGCAAAACCGAAGCCGACGAAGTCAATTATGTCCCAGGAATCACGGGGCGGGACAAGAGCGAAGAGACAGCCGCCTGGCAAGGTGAAGACCAGCAGGCCGATGATGACGCGCGGCCATGGAGATGCGAATGAGACTTCTGTGAACGATAGTACAAGGCCGGCTGCGAGCACAGGTCCAGTGCAAAGCAACAGAAAATGGCGTGACAAATGGAATTGGATATGACTGCCTTCTTGCTTCAACCGTGTATTCTAACCAAGCGCAGAGTCTCGCCGGAATAGACGAGTTCAAAGCGCTGTTTGTCCCTTTGATAGAGAGCGTCGACCATCCAGGCATACTCTTTAGGAAACAGCAAGTAGTCGATGCCGTATCGGTCGACAATCGCCAGCTTCTCTTCCACCGGGACATGTGCCTCGTAAAGGCGGGAATTGTCTGCGGTCTGGGTACGCATGTAGTCAATGGGGAGAGTTGAATAATATGACATACGCTCGGGAGAAAAGCGAGAAAGAGAGATCACCTTCCAGTGCATTGCGAGGATTTGCTCTCGAAATTTGTCAGTTGCGGCAATCCAGACACGGTTGTCATGGCGGGAGTCGATATATCCGGCGATTTCGAGCAGGTCGTTACTACCGTTGACGGCGGTTGTGATGTCTCGGCTGAAGTCAGCTCGCCCTTCGAAATGAAGAAAATATGCGGTAGCTGACAGCACAGACAAGACAAAGGCGGCGCGTAGCCATGCCCCGAATAATGTGACGTAGTAGAGCTTTGTTGGGGGGATCAATCTACCCAGAAGTTTCCCAACCGTCTCGATGACAAAACCAATCATATAGCCGAACGGCATAAGCCACAGGATTCGCATCACATGATTGAATGACACCAATCGCCCGTATATCCACGCGGTGTAAGGGAACATACCGATGCTTATCGCAATCGTATAAGCCAGCATTAACCGGCTTCTGTCATCCAAACGTCGTGCTATCACGCATAGAATGACCAATGGTAGTAGTATGTAGGTCAAGTCGCCCGCTGCGAGCGGACTGATGGCGTAATAACGCTCGCCGTTGTTCAGCGGGTTAGGCGAGTCGTAGACGACCATTTTTTGTGGGACAGAATCGTCAACATAATCAAAGTTGTAAATCGTCGTTTCTGCTGTAGCCAGTCGCAACATGATTGTTGGCGCAAACACAACTAGCGCAAGCAATCCAATGTATATGGCGTGTCTGCGGCCGCCAGCCTTAGCGACAACACAGACCAGGCACCAGATACCAATGATCGCGACGGTGAACCCACCTACGATAGCATGGACCGAGCATGTCACCAACAAAGCAACGGCATATCCAAAGTATGCGCGCCGCTGCCCCGAAACTGAGCACAGATAGGCGGTGGAGATAGCAACAGGCGCGATTGCAAAGGCGGATACAACTTTATCCAGTTGAGGGCGTACAAAGAAACGCGTCCCTGCTTGGGGCTCGAGTTCGGCTATAAGGCTAAGAGCAAGCAAGCTCAGGCTCACGTAGATCAAGGAAGACCGACGGCTGTGCCCCAGATTTCGGGCGGCGATGTACATGGCCGCCACGGACATCACAACCACAAAAGGACTTATTAGGAAGCGCGCATGCAAGATGGGCACATGGCTGATGTCGACGACAAGGGCTTGCGCTAGCACCCAGTAAGTCAAGTATTCGCGGTCGGCTACTGCATTGCTGGTTTCGTAATAAGGCTCCTTCCAACCCAGGGGATCATCACGCAGAAAACCGTTTATGACTGCGTGATGCCGGTGTTGATCTTTGCTGGAGGGCGTCGCGATAATGCTGGCATGGATATAGAGCCCGACCTGGCACAAGACGATAGCGAGAACAGCCAGTAATGGCGCTCGTATTTGAACAGAGCCGTTCGGCAGATTTCGCCATCTTTTGAGCGCGGCAGCGAAACCCACTGCTGTCAATATGAACCAGACCATCTCGATAGTATCTATCGACAGAGAGAAGGCACGGGTTATGAGGCCCAAGATGGTGATAAGAGCGAGCGAATATGTGAAACCGTAGACGGCGATGTCGATGATATCCCATGATTCACGCGTCGGGAAAAGCAAAAAGATGAAGCAGCCAGGCAGAATGAAGACCAGCAGGCCGACGATGACGCGCAGCCAAGGCGAAACGCCTGAAGCTTCACCCAAAGACAGCGCGAGGCCGGCGAGCAGGATCAAGCTGCTGCAAAAGAGGTAGAGGCGCGGACTGCGAAGGATACGGCGCAGCGATGCGTCGTTGGGGAGAGTCACAGTTCGCTGCGTCCTTCAAGCGCCCGCATCAGCGTCACCGAATCGACGTATTCAAGATCGCCGCCTGTGGGCAGGCCACGCGCCAAGCGAGTCACTTTGACGGGGAAGGCAGCCAGTTCGCGCTGGAGGTACATTGCGGTGGCATCGCCTTCCATACCGGGATTGGTAGCGATGATAATTTCACGAGCATGCCCCTCCTCAACGCGCGCGACCAATTCGCGAATCTTCAAGTTGTCCGGGCCGATGCCATCAACGGGGGAGATGGCGCCGTGAAGCACATGGTAACGTCCCTTGTAAATGCCTGTGCGTTCTATCGCCATCAGATCCAATGGTTCTTCGACTACTGCAATGGTGCCGATGTCGCGTTCGCTAGAGCTGCATATCTGACAAGGATCGGCCACGGTTATGTTGAAACATACGCCGCAGAAGCGCGTCTGAGCCTTCATGTTGTGCAAGGCTTGCGCCAGGCCAAGCGAGTAGTCGTCGGGCGCGCGGAGCAAATAATAGGTTAACCGGGATGCGGTTTTGGGTCCGACGCCGGGCAAACGCGAGAATGCCTCAATCAGCTTGGTCACCGGTTCGGGGATGGCGCTGCTCACGATTGCTATCCAGAATCCTCCACGCGGTGGTCAGACTTGGCAAAATGGCGTTCAAAGGGTAGCTAACTAGCCGAGCAGCCCTCCCAGACCGGGGATATCGCCCAAGCCGCCGGTGATCGCTTCCATGCGCTCGGCCGCCATAGCTTGGCTCTGTTCAATAGCTTGATTTACGGCCGCGACGAGCAGATCCTGCAGGTCTGTCAGCCATTCTTCATCATCCATATCAATAACATCGGGATTGATTTCCACCGACTGGACGCGCTGATGGCCGGTGATGACTATTTTTATGGCGCCACCGCCGACGGAGACTTCGGTAGTTTCGTGCTCGAGGTTTTCCTGCGCTTCCGCCATATCTTGCTGCATTTTTTGCAGCATCGCCATTGGGTTGGCGCCGCCGGGCAATCCACTTGAAGCGCGCCTGCTGCCGCGTCGTTTGCTCATGTTTTGTCTCCTACGAATGCTAGGACCGAGGCTGCAACCTAACTATATGTAATTCTGTGGAATTCGACAACGCAGAAGTCATCTTGCAACTTGTGGATTTAGGAAATACACATGCGCGCCGTAAGGTGGGTTTTCAAACACAATCTGGGCGCCTCGCTGCGCCATTGTGTCGCGGCTGAGCTCGGGATCCATGACGACGGCATAGAGCGGCCGGCCAGGCAATTGTGTCTGCATGGATTCGAGCAGGTCCAGGTACTGATCAATTGTCGTATTCGAACCATAAAATGTATGCAACGCTTCGATACGCTGGTCATATCCCGGTAAGTAGTCAGAATACAGTTTTCCACCTTTCGAGACATAGTTTAGCCGTTCATGAAGCAGCTTTGATTTCGGGGTGTAAACATGGCCAACGATGATTATTGCGTCGTGAGGAGTATTATCCCTAATCCACTGGAAGGCGCGTACACGGCCGCCGAAGGGATCTATCGACTCGGCGTGGATGCCCTCGAATCGGGCTGTGCGCTGGCCCGTGACTCTTTTTAAGACGAACCTATGTGATCCATAAACCGCATTCAATAACGCAAGAATGACAAGCGTATTTACAAAGATCCCTAACATCGACGAGCCGGTTTTAGAACCTATACGCCGGTCATAAACGGAATGGAGAGTCAAAAGCGCCAAAAGCATCGCCGTGACATAGTGAAACTTGTACTGGTTGTCATGAGTAGCCGATAGTGTTAAGCAGAGCAACAAACCGATGATAGCACTGAAACCGAGAAAACACTGAATTGTCTGTCTGCTTCGCAATGCGTGGACGAATTGCAAGCCCGCTATCGGGAGGAGCAGCACTATTGATGCCAAAACCATACGAATATTTGTGGGATAAAAAAGAACGAAAGAAATACTGGACTGAATGCCACTCGAGAAGTCATCGATATACTTGAGCAAGGGAAGCGCCAAAATCAAGCTGACCAATACCCAGAGCAGAATAGAACTGGGGCTGATCCTCGCCGTAATTGCCCGCGCGTATGCGACTGCTGCGCCTATCCGTTCGCTGCTGTTCACCAAGGAATACAGCGCAGTCAGGACGAGAGCGCCAAGCAAAGCGACAACAATGAAAAAAGCAAGAGTGGGCATAAAAGCCAGTGCGATTAGGCCGGCAGCGGAGAACTGTACGAACGAGGATAGATCAAACCTGTCACGTAGAAAATTTAGCAAAAGAAAAAGCGCGGCGGCGAATGTGGTAATTCCGGGCGTCAGCCCCCTGCCATGAACCACCGTGGAAATCATGGTGTGCAAACGATAATCGGCGCCGTCAAGCAGCATCAAATCCAATCTGCCGGGATCTAGCAGGCCATTCAATGCATGTGACAATACAGACAGGATACCTGTTAGATTAATGGCGCAGAAACAAAACAGGATAAGCAATCCCAGGCGAAGTGTCTCTTTTCTGGCGAGCTTTAACGCCAAGAGCGTCCGCGCAATCCAGAACTGGGTTGCAAGTATAAATGTCAAGTTGGTGAGAACCCAAACAGAATATACGTCCAGTGAACTTACCCTGACGATCGCGGCTACGAACACAAAGTAAAGCCAGTATTGGTTCGTCGGGTTCCCCGGAACGATGACGCTTTCGTATGGAGATTCTCGGTGGAAGACCTGCGAAATAAAGGGGAACTGCAAATCCATGTGGGCAACGGCATCCAAGGATGGCAGCGCAAGCAGGGCGATGACCGGGGGCAGGATGAGCAGAAGCGGAAAGAATGGCAGAAGGCAGCGCCAGGAAAAGCGCGCGGCTTCTAACTGTCTATGCCGCCAGAGGCGCCGCGCCCGCATGGTTAATGGCATAAGCGGGAGCAAAATGCTTAGGACCAGCAGCGCCGCCCATATATCGATGTTGAGCGGCATCAACAAGGTGAGGATGTAACCCACGCTGACGAAGAGCGCTGCAGTTATAAGCTGAAGCGGCATCAATATCTCGGCAACCCCAAACGATAGCAGGTTCCAGGCGAAGTCAGCCTTAGATCTATTCATCAACCACACCCCCGAGTTCTTTGCCTGCCGCAATCAGCGGATCGTCTACCGTTGGTTCTTCGGCCGGCGCAGATTCGTCGTGTTCGAGGACGCTGTCGGAGACTCGCACTTCCACGCGGAGCTTGACCTCGTGCAAATCGAAAATCGCCTGCTCGATTACCTTGGCCCGTTTCGGCTCGACGATTTTCTGTTTGAATATCTCGGTTGGCACGCCGAGGATCAGACGATTGCCGTCGATGAGTCGGACGTGGGCGTGCTCCAGCAAAGCTGGTATGTTGCGATTGTAGCGATGCACTTGCGTCAGGATATCTATCCAGCCTTGACGTATCGTCGCCACCGAGAAAACCGGCGTTTCTCCGGGCTGGCTCGCGGTAGCGCGCTCGAAGTCTTCATCAGCAACTGTATGCCCGGCAGAGGTTTTCCTTTGCCCTGCGCGCATATGCGGCCGCGGCGTCTGTGCCGCGTGTGGAGGTGTTGCCGGCGACGTGGCAGCAATATCTTGCTGTAAGATTCCAATGTATGCCAACTCAAGCGAGAGCTGCGGCTGCCAACCGCCGGTGTAGTTGTTAACTGCCGCGTTGAAGGCGCGGATCGCCTTGAGCAGCCGCGCCCGCTCAATACGCTTGGCCAAGGCATCGTAACGCGCTTGCTCTTCCTGGGTGGCTTCTATCAGGTCAGCGGTGGCCGTCTGCGCCAGCATAATGTTTCGCAAGACGTTGACGAGTTGCTGGCCGAATTGACGCGGATCGCTGCCGCCGTCTATCGCCATGTTGATCATATGGATGCCGCGCGCAACATCTTCTTCGACGAGCGCCTCGACCAGTTCATGAACGTGCATGGCGCTTGCCGTACCGAGCAGATGCTGAGCCATTTCAAGAGTGATGGTTTCTGCGGGATCGGCAACAATCTGATCAAGCAGGCTGATGCTGTCGCGGACACTGCCGGTGCCTTGCCGCGCGATCAATTCTATCGCCGCTGGTTCGATAGACAGGGATTCCTGCCCGGCGATATAGGCTAGTCGCTCGGTCAATTCCCGCAAGGACACGCGGCGAAACTCAAATTGCAGGCAGCGGCTCTTTATAGTCGCCGGCACTTTGTCGATTTCTGTCGTAGCGAGTACGAATAAGGCATGATCGGGCGGTTCCTCGAGCGTTTTTAGCAAGGCATCAAAGGCGTTGCCACTGAAGCGATGTACTTCGTCAATGATGTAGACTTTGTAAGCGCCTTCGCCGGGCGCGAAAGCGATCTTATCACGCAATTCGCGGACGTCGTCGACGCCGGTATGGGAGGCGGCGTCGATTTCGATGAGATCGAGGTATCGGCCTTCGTTTATGGCGTTGCAATTGGCGCAACTGTTGCAAGGACGAGCGGCCGCCTCTTGGTCCTTACAGTTCACGGCTTTCGCGAGGAGTCTCGCGGTGGTGGTCTTGCCTGTGCCGCGCGGCCCGCTAAAGAGATAGGCATGTCGGATGCGCTCACGAGCCAAGGCGTTGCGCAGGGTACGGGTGATATGGTGCTGTCCGACCACGTCATCAAAAGAGAGCGGACGCCATTTGAGATAGAGGGCTTGCTCGGGCACGGGAAATCCTCCGCACGGTTGCGCTGAGTCTAGCACTTGGGGGCGAGGCAATCAAGCGGTGCCGGGTACAGGCCGACGCTACAATTACGTAAGAGCGCTAACGCGTGAGGCATCAAGATGTAGAGGGTGCGCAGCTGACAACCGGCGGCGCATGTTCGAAGACGAGAATATATTGCGTGGGAGACAATCATGGCTGTGCAGATGGATACTTTTGTTCCGGTCGCCCATCTGGAGGACTTGCAGGGTAAAGGCTGCATCACCGTCCAGCCCAATGGCAAGACGCTCGTCCTCTTTCTTTATGGCGAGCGCGTTTATGCTCTGGACAACCGCTGCCCGCATATGGGCTTTCCACTGGACAAGGGCTCGGTTGAAGACGGCATTTTGAGCTGTCATTGGCATCATGCGCGCTTTGATCTGGCGAGCGGCGGCGCCTTTGACCTGTGGGCGGACGATATCGAGAGTTTTCCGGTCGAAATCAGAAACGGCGATATCTACGTTGATTTAAGCACCAAGGGCAATAGCGTTGAGCATCAGTGCGACCGACTGCGAGATGGCTTGCAGCACAACCTGAGCCTAGTGGTGGCGAAGGCGGTGATCAATTTGCTCAACCAAAGGGTGTCGCCGACTGAGCCTTTCCGCATCGGCCTGGGCTACGGCACACAGTACCGCGGCATGGATTGGGGGCGCGGCCTCACCACACAGGGCTGCGCCATGAACCTCATTCCCTATTTGGACGAGGCGGACCGACCGCTGGCGCTGTTCCACGGATTGGCCGATGTCGCGAGCGATACAGCCGGCATGTCGCCGCGCTTTAACCCGCGTCCACTGCCCAATGACGAGACTGACATACCGACGCTGAAAGCCTGGTTCAGGCAATTTGTTGAAGTGCGTGACGCCCAGGCGGGCGAACGGGCGATTGTCTCCGCATTGCGCGCCGGGGCGGACGACAAGCAGATCGCCGACATGCTTTTTACGGCAGCGACCGATCACCGCTATCTGGACGCCGGGCATACGCTGGATTTCATCAACAAGGCGCTGGAATCGGTAGACCTGGGGGGCTGGGAACATGCCGAACTGGCGTTCACCAGCGTCGTGCCAAACTTGACCGATGCGCGCCGGATGGAAGAATCCAACGCCTGGCGCAAGCCAATCGACTTAATTCCCATTCTGGAAACGGCATTTCACGAGCTGGACGAGGCGCTGACAACTGGAGCGGAGCGAAAGCCCGAGGTCGACGTAGAGGGGATGATGCCGACCTTGCTGGGTGATGACCCGCTGGCTATCGTGGACCTGCTCTTACAGAGTCTGCGTGAAGGCGTTGGGCCGGTCGAACTCGCGGGTATCGTGGCGTATGCGGCGGCGCGGCGCATCGCGCATTTTCACACCAGCAACGAATTCGGCGATTGGGATACAGCGCTGCATACTTTCACCTTTGCCAACGCGGTGCATCAAGGATTGCAGCGGGTGGAGTCAATTGGTTTGATGCGCGGTATCTTTGACGCGGCGATGAGCATCTACCTCGATCGCTTTTTGAACCTGCCCTCGGTGCGGCTGCCGCAGCCAACGCCGGTGGATGATCCTGATGCGCTGCTCGATGATTTTCAAAAGCTGCTCAACTTGCAGCAGCAGGTCAATCAGGCGGGCGCGCTGGCGGCTCAATACCTTGTGAGTGGCGGGGCGCCGGAGAAACTGATGGCGAAGATGGGGCATCTGCTTTTGCGCGAAGATCGGGATTTCCACACGATTCAGTGCGTCGAGGCGGCGTTCAATCAGCACAGCATTATCAAGGCGGAATCCGAGGAGCGGGCGAACCACGTATTGATCGCGGCCGCGCGCTACCTGGCGGCTCACGCGCCGACGATGCGTTCGCAGTTGCAGACCTTCACGATTGCTCGCCGCCTATCACACGGGGAAAACTTGTTTGAAGGCTGAGGGCGGGCGACTAACCGAGCCGACCTTACCGATTGTAGATGATATAAGTATCGCGCAGTTCTTCGCGCAAATCGAGATAATTCTGATAGCGGCGCTGGGCGATTTCGCCTTTTTCGGCCGCGCGGCGGACAGCGCAGTCGGGTTCGTCGGTGTGCGTGCAATTGCTAAACTTGCAATCAAGCACATAGGGTTCCAAATCTACATAGTAGGCATCCAATTCGTCGGGCTCGATATCCCAAACGGTCAATGATCTTATGCCGGGGGTATCGGCAAGGTAACCGCCGCCTTCCAAACGCACGAGGGCGCTATCGCGGGTCGTGTGGACGCCTTCGGCGGAATGCTGCCCAACCGCTTTGACGCTTCGCCCCAAGCCGGGCTGGATGCGGTTGAGCAGGCTGGTTTTGCCGACGCCGGAAGGACCGGTGAATACCGAAATACCCTCTTGCAGCAAAGCTTTCAGGCCGTCGATGCCGTCACCACGCAGGGCGCTGGTGGGGATAACCGGGTAGCCGATATGCTCGTAAACGCTGAAGTTCTCATCGACTTCGGCCGGATACGGCAGGTCGACCTTGTTGAGCACGATAAGCAAGTCGGCGATCTGGGATTTCTCGCCTGCGACAAGGAGTCGATCGAGCATTTTCAAGTTGGGCGCCGGTTGCGCTGCCGAAAAGACGAAGAGCGCGCGATCGGCATTGGCGATGACGACCTGCTCGCGCTCGGCTTGCCCGGCGCCGCGCTTGCCGGTGGTGCGCACAGCGCGTGAAAGCACACTTTTCCGCGGCGCAAGCTCTTCAATCACGCCCATAAGGACATCGGTGCCTTCCTCGCGGCGCAGGCTGATGATAGCGCGATCGCCGATAGCGGCAATATCAGAGGATTGCGCCTCCTCCTTCAGGCGTCCACGCAACTCACACATATAGGTGACCTGGTCTTCCGCCTCAACCCAATAGAAGCCGCTCTGCTCTTTCACGATCAGACCGGTGTGGCGCTCGGGCAAGTGACATCCTCCAACAATATTCTATACGTGCAATTATAACGGGAGATACGACACAAATAATACAATGGACTATGAAGGGGCGGTTGAATCAGGGCAATCGCTTCATATTATTTTTTCACCACAAAGACTCAAAGGGTCGTGTAGACACTGTGTCTCCTCTGTGTCCTCTAGAGACCGCGATCAACTCGGTGTAGAAGGGCTGTGTCTATGCGCCCTACGCGCCCCTCAATGGTTAGAAAATCCCAATACGCAAACATTTAATCGCCCTTCATCAGAACATCTGTACTATAATGTCTGCAAACCCAACGAACGGAGGACCACCATGCCCAAAACCAGAAACTTCTCAGACCGTGAAAAACGCAAGGCCATGGACCTGCTCGATAACCATCATGACATCAACACCGTCCACCTACTTACATGCATCCATCATCGTACGCTGCGTCGCTGGCGCAAAATGCTGCGCCGCCGACAAAACCCAACTTTGTCCGAAAAAAGTTTTTCTTTGTCCGCGAAACGGACAATGTCGGACATAGTTCTAACCAACCAGAAACTTTTCGATAACCCCGCGCCTTCTCTCAACGCCGCCGATTAACCCGATGACTCCCTCAGTAAACTCGGTGTAGAAGAGCTGTGTCGCCGGTCAGTGTCAAAGTTCAGTGTCTACGCTACCTACGCGACCTACTGAAAATCTTTCGGCTGTACGCGCGTTTCCAATATGAAGCGATTGCCCTGACGGTTGAATAGATGTCAATAGGCAAGGCGTATAATCTGGAGTACACTCTGCTCATGGCCAATCGCGAGAACGACAGAGGAGATGACATGGACGAAGCGACGGGACCAACCCGGCAGGAATCTCCGCCCGCCGCGAGCGATAACTCGCGCGTGATACTGCATTATGTGGTGATTGCCGTGGCCTGTTTCGTCATCGGGCTCGTCCTGGGCCGGGCCGCGCCAAGGCCGGCGGTCGAGCAAGCTCCGGTAGCATTTGATGAGGATCAGTTGCGCGCTGTTGTCGCGAGCGTACTCGAGGAACGGGCAAAAGAGGCGGCTGTGGAAGAGGATCCTGATCGCTTCGCCCTGGTCGATGATGACCCGTATCTGGGCGATATTGATGCGCCAATTGTAATTGTCGAATTCAGCGACTTTTTCTGCAGCTTCTGCAAGCGGCACTTCGACCAGACATTTTCGCCTCTGCTTGAGAACTACGGGGAGTACATTCGCTATGTCTATCGAGATTTCGCGCGCCTAACACAGGAATCCACGCCCGCGGCCGCGGCGGCGCAATGCGCCTTTGAACAGGGAAAGTTCTGGGAATTCCACGGCGCATTCTTCGCAAATCAAGACTCGCTGGGCCAAGAGTTCTATATCGAGACGGCGGAGCAATTCGATCTCGATATGGCGCAATTTAATGAATGCCTGGAAGAGGGACGCACTATCAGCGAAGTCGAAATCGACGGACTTGATGGGCAGTTGGCCGGTGTTCGCGGTACACCGGGGTTCTTCATCAACGGACAGATATTGAGCGGCGCGCAGCCTTACAGCATCTTTGAGCGGATGGTGCAACGCGAGTTGGACAAGGTCGGCATCGACTATGCCGCAAGCGACAGCGGCTAGGACAAGCACAAAGCACATCTGACCGGGTCCCGCAAAACAGGCGGGACTTTGTTTTTGCGGCTCGATACTCAGCTATACTGACGGTGTCAAGTCGACCTAGAAGTCACAAATGGCCAAGCGCAGCAAACAGCGAAAATCAAGCGGACGAAGCGAAAACAGCCGGCTCATTGGGCGACATATTGACCTGGATATCAGCGATATGGCGCATGGAGGTCGCGGGCTGGGCTGGCATCACAATAAACCGGTCTTCGTGCCATATACATTGCCGGGCGAATCGATCACAGCGGAAATCACTGTCGAGCGCAAGAATGTGCTGTTCGCGCGCGGTCTGAGGCTCAAAGCCGCATCGGCTGACCGTGCCGCGCCACGCTGTCCTCATTTTGGACCGGGATTATGTTGGGGTTGTCACTGGCAGCATATCGATTATGCGGCGCAACTACTGCTGAAGCGGGATGTGCTTGCCGACCAGCTATCGCGCCAGGGCAGACTGCCCGATGCGATGATCGAATCGGCATTGCGTCCGGTAAGGCCAGCGTCCGCGCGTTGGGAGTACAACCACAGCATCAGCCTTTCGCGGGACGAGGTCGGCGATTGGGGAATGCGGCGGGATGGCGGCGGCATTGAAGTGCTCGGTGAATGCCATATTACAGATCCGGAAATTCTCGACTTGCTGACGCAGTTGGAATTAGATTTTGCGACTGCGCGCCGCCTGACGATACGCCGTGGCAGCGACGGGCGGATGATGCTTGTTCTCCACGTGGACAAAGAGGAAGCGCCGGAATTGCAGACGGACCTGCCGCTCAGCGTCAATCTGGTCTTGCCGGATCGGGAACCGATCAGTCTCATAGGTGAGGCGCAAAGTCGCTTCGAGATTGCCGGGAGGGAGTTCCGCGTCACGGCGGGCGCCTATATTCGACCCAGTGTCGGCGGGATCCAGCAACTGCTCGAGGAAGTGCTGCGCGCGCTGGACTTGCAGCGTGAGGAAACCGTGTTGGACTTGTACGCCGGCGTCGGCATCTACAGCGCGTTCATGGCGCGAGACGCGGCACTAGTCACGCTGGTCGAAAGTTATCCGCCGGCGGTAACGGACGCCGATGTCAATCTCAGTGATTTAGAGAATGTAGATGTGGTCGAAGGGCAAGTGGAGACGGTGCTCGCCGATATAGTCGCCGCGGAGGCGCAATACGATGTCGCGCTGGTGGATCCGCCCAGCGCCGGTTTGAGCGCCGATACGATTGCGTGGCTGGAGCGGCTTGAAGTGAGGCGGCTGGTTTATGTTAGCGGGGACCCTGGCTCGCTGGCGCGCGACTGCCGGCAACTGGCATCGGCGGGCTTCCAGTTGCGCGAAATACAGCCGATTGATCTGGCGCCGCATACGCACTATATCACGGCCGTGGCGCGCTTTGAGCGCTAGTCGATCAGCGCCTCCAACGCTGCGACAAGCTGAGCGATGTCGTCGGCCCTGTTGTAGGCTTGCACGGAAACCCGTACACCGCAGCGGTCAAAGTATCTGCCGATAGGCACTTCAATTCCGTATGTATCGTACAGCTGCTCCTTGACCGCTGCCGCTTTACATTCCGGCAGCGGGATCGTCACCATTTGGGCGAATTGATTGCGTGAAAGTGGCCGCAGTCCGTAGCGAGCACAGATCTCCGCCTGGGCCCGCGCCGCCAACTTATGGCAACGGGCGCGGACTTTGTCCCAATCATGCTCGCGCAGAAAGTCGATGGCGGCCGGCACGGTCAGGAAGGGCGCGATATCACGAGTGCCGCCCCACTCGTTGCGTTCAACAAAGCCGCTGCCTTCGCGCCAGCCATGCGAAATAACCAGGGGATCGATCATCGCTTGATGTTCGGGGCGGACGTGTAAAAAGCCGGAGCCTTTGGGCGCGCACATCCACTTATGGAAATTGCCGCTGTATATGTCAGCGCCGATGGTGGTCAGATCGAGGGGCAGCTGACCGGGCGCATGGGCGCCGTCGATGATCGTCAAGATACCCTGTTCGCGGGCGCGGCGGCATATCAGTTCGACGGGGAAAATCAGCGAGCTCGGCGAGGTAATATGGCTGATGACGATGGCTTTTGTTCTGGCGCTGGCATCGGCGAAGAAAGCGTCGAGAAAGGCGGCGTCGGTTTCGTATGGCAAGTGGACCTGGTGCGGGATGATTCGCGCGCCGGTTTTCGCCGCGACGAATTCCAGCAGTCGATAGACGGCTCCGTATTCATGGCTGCTTGTGAGGATTTCGTCGCCGGGTTGCAGGCGCAATGAGCGCAATGCGATATTCAGTCCCGCGGTGGCGTTGGTGACGAAGACGATGTCCTCGCAGGACACATTGAAGTATTCGGCGATGCGGGAGCGCGCCTCTGCCATGAGAGCAGCGCGATTGCGCAGCAGAAACTCTATCGGCTGACGTTCCAGCTCCAGTTGCCAGGCTTGATAGCGCTCGAAGACCGGGCGCGGGCAGGCGCCGAAGGAACCGTGATTGAGAAATACGATGTCGTCGCGAATCAAGAAGTCAGCGCGAGTGAGCATGGTCAGAATTCGTTCGATTATCCCCTGACAGTAGGCGCGATCCTGGCATTTTCGCGCGAATACACGTTCCTATCTGTCACCGTGTGCACCGAGTTTAGAGTGTTCGGACGGTCTGTCAAGTCAGCCGACAGCGAAGTAAATGATTCGGTCCAGGCCGGCGTAGTCCGGCTTAACTGTGGCATCTGAATTAAGCCGCTCACGAACGAGTTGACAAACAGCTTGACCTTGCTCAGCGCCGACCTCGAGCAAGACTTGCGCCCCAGGCCGGCAGATAAACGGAAGCTGAGATAGCAGTTGACGTATCAGATTCAAACCATCAGCGCCGCCATCAAGCGCCAGGCGCGGTTCCCATTGGCCCGCTTGCAACGTGTTCAAGTCCTTGGTGGCGATATAAGGCAGGTTCGCCATCAGAAGATCGACTTTGACGCCGTGGTCAATTAGCGGAAGCGCCAGATTACCGCGGAAGAACGTGACATCGGCGTCATGGTCCTCGGCGTTCTGTCGAGCGACGGCGAGGGCATCCGCGCTGATGTCGGTGGCGTAGACTGCGCATTGCGGTCGGTGACGCTCAAGCGCTATGGCGAGGGCACCGCTCCCGGTGCCGATGTCGGCGACCACAGCTCGGCGCAGCGGCGCGGTCAGGCGCAGCGCTTCTTCAAGCAGCAGTTCAGTTTCCGGGCGCGGAATCAGCACTGCCGATGACACAGCGAGCTCAAGATCGTAGAAGCCTTTAGCGCCGATGATGTAGGCGACAGGTTCGCCAGCGGCGCGGCGCTCAAGCATAGACTGATAGACGCGCGTCTCGATCCCGTCAAGTACGTGATCGCCGTGGGCGAAGAGGTAAGCTCGCTCGACCTGCAAGACATGTATAAGCAAGGCTTGCGCGTCAAGGTCGGCGCTTTGAGACGAAGCCAACATAGTTCGCGCCAGTTTCAGCGACTCGCGTATAGTTATCATTTCGGAAGCTCATGGAATACGTCCATCGGATTCTCGAAATTCGCCAGTAGATCCTGCACGAGGTTGTGATCGACATAGGCGTCAAAGAGGTCGGGATGGCTTTGGAACAGTGACTGCATCATGCGAAGGGAACTGGACTCCGACATATGATAACCGTCGAACCATTCGTTTTCTTGCGCTCCCCATTTGCTCATATCATCAAAATAATGGTAGTAGAATCCGTGTGCGGAGATAAGCTCTTTCAGGCGGGCCGCCGCTCTGCTCATGTAGCTGAATGCTCCCGACTGATTCATGCCTTGATGGATCAGAAAGTGATACGGTGTTGTAACTGCCACGACGGTGACGCCATCATCCTTCAAAGTCTGGAGCCACCAGTCCAGTGTCTCTAATGCGGGTTCATCAAGATTTGAACCCGGCAAATACCTTTCGTCCTCGAACATGAACGTCGCGAGATCACTCTGAACTAGCTCTCTCTGCCTGTCTGTGCTGGCAGCAGTCAGCCCTAACTGCATACTGCCGTCTGGGCGATAGCCCCAGCCTACCTCAATAGCCCGGAAGCCCAGACCAAAATGCCCATATACTGGATCACGCCTCTTCATAAGCTGCTCAAGAGTTAGATTCCCTGTCATGAACCGCTGTATCATGTGGTCTATCACCATGCGTATCCGCTCGTATTCTGTTCTATGGTCGGGAGCTACTACGGCTCTTCTATACCCGTCGTAGTCGGCATTGAACCATACAAGGTCGATACCAACAATCAGCACCCCTGGCTTGGTTTCCATTCGATCATAGAAATCGGTCAAGCCGTTCAACTCTAACGCGGGCATTGAGCCGTTGTAGAACGCATTGGGGTCGAGCGCGAAAAAGTCTTCACGAATCTGACCCATGAGTGAACTGCCTAGGACTAGAATGTCGGGTTGCCGCATGTAATAGCCAGACAACTTATAGTCAGCCAATTGATGTACGATTCTCGAGCCATATATCGCGCCATCCGGCTGCTGCTGCAATGCGACGATATAATCGATCGGCATGGCTTCTCCGGAGTGCCAAGCGAGCCCGAGCAAAACGAGGGTCGCTGCAGCAATTGGCATGAACAGGAGGGCGAGTTTAGTAATCAATCGCAACACGTGACACTCAGAACTGAAAATAGTAAAACGTAGGCGTATCTATGCTGCTTACCAAGACCGATGCATAAACTGAAATCACGAGCGAATAGTATACCGCCCAGCGCCATAGCAGAGGCATGCGAGGGAAGATAGCCATTAGAGCAACTCGCTCCTCAACAACGTCTGCCAGAAACACTATGACAATCAAAACAAACGACAAGATTAGTTCAATACGTTGCGGAAGCAGCGATGCAGCAAATGGACCAGTAAATGCTGTGAAACCCTGCGAGAAATCCAGCAAGTGGCTCATGACATAAACTATGTCCGCCATGCTATTCGCACGAAAGAATATCCAGCCGATAAAGACAAGAAGGAGGGTTCTTAACGTACTAAAGACACGTCCAAATTGGTTCTGTGATACATAACTTGACCCGCGTGATCCAAAAATGAGTTCAAGCGCAACAATTACGCCGTGATATCCGCCCCATATTACAAATGTCCAATTTGCGCCGTGCCATAGTCCGCTGGCGCCGAACACTATCAGGAGATTTATGATTTGCCGAGCCAATCCCTTCCGATTCCCGCCTAAACTAATGTATACATAATCACGAAACCAAGTTGAAAGCGATATATGCCAGCGCCGCCAAAAGTCGCTAACGGAGCTAGCCAAATATGGGCGGCGGAAATTCTCCATTAGCTTAAAGCCCAATACACGCGCGATACCAATTGCAATATCTGAGTAAGCACTGAAGTCGAGATATATCTGCAGACCAAAGAAAACAGTGGCGGCTATCAATATGAGCCCACTGTATGACTGCAGATCTCCATAGACGGCGTCTACATAGATCGCCAGGCGGTCAGCTATTACGAGCTTTTTGAATACTCCCCACAATACCCGCCGCAGACCGTCGACGATGCGGTCGTAGTCGAATCCGAAATTTTTCCGGAATTGCGGTAACATATTGCTGGCGCGTTCAATAGGGCCAGCGACCAACTGCGGAAAAAAGGCGACATAGAGCGCGAAAATCCCGATATGGCGTTCGGCATTGTGATGTCCACGGTAGACATCAAAGGTGTAAGCCATACTTTGGAAGGTGTAGAAAGAAATGCCCACGGGTAGCAAAACATCCAAGGCGCCAAACCCCAGCGGGATTCCAATCGCAGCCGAGATATCTGCCGCCGCCTGGCTGAATAGATTGGCATACTTGAAGACGAAAAGAAGGCCAAGGTTTGAAGTGATGCTGGCTGCAAGAAGGAATCTGCGCAGCGACTTTCTGGTCGCGCCGGCGCCATCCAATGCCCGCGCCACAAAATAATCCACCAAAGTGGAGAAGAGGATCAGCAGAACATAGCTGGGCTGCCAGTATGCGTAAAAGAAGTAGCTCGCAGCCAGCAACAGCAACCAGCGCATATTTTGCCGCACACGGAAGAATAGCGAAATGACGACGGCGGCAAATATGAGGAACTCGGTGGAAACAAAAGACACTTTCCAACCTTGATACTAGACAGATTGCCTTCGGCTCAAGACTCTGAATATGATTCCAAGCCGCCGGCCGCTAGCTGTTCGGCCTGTTGTTGAGTCGCCAGTTGGTCGATAAAGACGTCGAGTTCGCCATCCATCACGGACGGAAGATTGAAGCTGCTGTAGCCGATGCGGTGGTCGGTGACGCGGCCTTGCGGGTAATTGTAAGTGCGGATTTTCTCGCTGCGGTCGCCACTGCCGACTTGACCGCGCCGTTCGGCTTCTCGCTCGGATCGCTGGCGCTCGACTTCCGCCTCGTAAAGCCGGGCGATAAGCACCTGTTTGGCGCGCAGTTTATTTTGCAGCTGGCTCCGCTCGTCCTGCATTTCGACGACCAGGCCGGTCGGCTTGTGGATCAGCCGAACCGCCGAGTCAGTCGTATTGACCGATTGGCCGCCGGCGCCCCGTGAGCGAAAGACCTGCGTCTCGACATCGTTCATATTCAATTGCACATCGACTTCGTCCATTTCGGCGAGGACGGCGACGGTGGCGGTGCTGGTATGGATACGACCCTGGCTTTCGGTTGTTGGCACGCGCTGAACCCGATGCACGCCGCTTTCATATTTGAGCCGGCTGAAGGCGCCCTCACCCTTGATCTCAAACGTGATATTCTTGAAGACCCCGTTACCATGCTCATGAACATTGAGCAGTTCGACTCTCCAGCGCTTCGATTCGGCATAGCGCGTGTACAGGCGCATGAGATCGCCGGCGAAAATTCCGGCCTCATCACCACCGGCGCCAGCGCGGATCTCCACGATGACATTCTTGCTGTCGCGCGGGTCTTTTGGCAGCAGCATCAAGCGGAGTGAGTCAAGCAATTCGGTATTGCTTGCTTCCAACTGTGCGACTTCTTCCTGCGCCATCTCACGCAATTCGGCATCATCAGCGGAAAGCAAGAGTTCGCGCGCGTCATCCAGCTCTTGCGCTTGCTTTTTATACTGTCGATATGCATCAACGATGGATTGTAGACCGGCGCGTTCCTTCGCCAATTCCGCCACTTTTTCAAAGTCGGTGGCGACGGCTGGGTCGCCCATCAGAGTTTCGATTTCGTTGTAACGGCTTTCGACTTCAGCTAGTTTCTCCAGCATGAGATGATCTCGGTTTCGTCGTCAATTGATTCAAATGGTCAGGGCGAAGTCTGCCGAGTGGAGCGGCAGAGACGGACAGTTACTGTGCAAGCGTAGGCAGGCTTGCTAGAATTTGTCCAATCGCATGAGGACACGGTAAATGACTTTAGCGTACATAGTTCGTATTATACAGGCAGACGCTATGCTGCACAGGCGTAAGTCAGCTGGAATGCTTAGGCAGCGGCCACTTCTGCCAGTTGGAATCCAGGGTGACTTATGACAGTGCTGCGGACAGCTGACGACCGATTCGAAGGCCTGCCTGGTTATGACTTTGCGCCGCATTTTGTGCAGATCGACGACACGCGGCTGCACACCGTCGACGAGGGCGCGGGCGACGAGACGGTGCTCTGCTTGCATGGCGAGCCGACCTGGTCTTACTTGTATCGACACATTATTCCTCCGCTGGCGTCCCGTTATCGTGTGGTGGCGCCGGATATGGTGGGATTTGGCAGGTCGGACAAGTATGCGGCGGAAGATGATTACAGCTACCGGATGCATTACGACAAGCTGCGCGGACTTATTGAGGCGCTGGATCTGCGTAATATCACGCTGGTCTGCCAGGATTGGGGCGGCTTGCTGGGCTTGGCGATCGCGGCGAATGAGGGGCATCGCTTTGCGCGCCTGGTTGTCCTCAATACGTTCTTGCCGACGGGTGAAGAGAAAATCAGCGAGGCCTTTTTGCAGTGGCGCGCCTTCAGCCGGAAGGTGGGCCGGCGCATGCAAGTTGGCCGCCTGATCTCGCAGACGATCGCCAGTTACCAACTGCCTGCCGACATTATCGCCGCCTATGATGCGCCCTTCCCCGATGACAGCTATAAGGCCGGCGCGGCGATTTTCCCTTCGCTGGTGCCGATATCGCCGGAGATGCCGGGGGCGGCAGAAATGCGGGCGGCGCGCGAAAAACTGGCGCGATGGACCAAGCCGGTACAAGTGATGTTCAGCGACGGCGACCCCATCCTGGGTGGCGCGGCAACATTCTTCCGCCGGCTCTTCCCGACTGCGAATGAGCAGCCGGAGATCACCATTCGCGGTGCTGGTCACTTCCTTCAGGAAGAAAAAGGCGCCGAGATCGCCGCAGAGGTGATCGCCTTTATCGAGCGCACTCGATCTTAACCGGGAGCGAGGGGGTGATGGCAGCAACAAAGCAGATACGCAATCCAGGCATCCCGCTGGATATGGGCTGGGTGCACAATACCAAAGTCAACCTCAGCGCGACCCAACGCCGTGCGCAGACGCTCACGACTCGCCGCAGTATCAAGAAAGATTGGCAGGCGGCCTGGCTTTTGCGGGCGATCACCATGATTGACCTGACGACCTTGGCGGGCGATGACACCCCGGGCAAGGTCACGCGGCTTTGCGCCAAGGCGCGCCAGCCCCTGCGCCAGGATATCATCGACGCGCTTGAGATTGACGCGCTGAATCTTACTGTCGGCGCGGTCTGCGTCTACCATCAGCGAGTCAAGGACGCGCTGGCGGCGCTACATGGCAGTGGCATTCCGGTCGCGGCCGTATCGACTGGGTTCCCTGCCGGGCTCAGCCCATTCCCTCAACGTATTGAAGAGATTCATCAATCGGTAGAAGCCGGCGCTGAAGAGATTGATATTGTCATCTCTCGCGAGCATGTTTTGCGGGGCGACTGGCGGGCGCTCTACGACGAGGTCTGCGAGATGCGTCGCGCCTGTGGTGACGCGCATATCAAGACCATCCTCGCCACCGGTGAGTTGGGGCCGCTCTGGCATGTGGCGCAAGCCAGCAAAGTCTGCATGATGGCGGGCGCCGATTTCGTCAAGACCAGCACGGGCAAAGAGTCGGTGAACGCCACTCTTGAAGTCGGCTTGACGATGGTTCGCGAGATCCGCGCGTATGAGGCGATGACGGGATACCAGGTGGGTTTCAAGCCAGCCGGCGGCATCCGCAGCGCCAAGGACGCGCTCAACTGGCTGATCCTGATCAAAGAAGAACTGGGTCATGAATGGCTTAGTAATCGACTTTTCCGATTCGGCGCATCCGGCTTGCTGACAGATATCGAACGTCAGCTTTCGCATCACGTCACAGGGCGCTACGCCGCGCGACACCACATGCCGATGGCTTAACGCCACGTCCGCGCCCGGCGCTTCACCTTTGCGTCTTTCCGCCGACAACTCTATACTCTCCTGCATAATCCATCTTGGTCGATAGTTTATGCACTTATGTTGACGCTGCAACAAGCCCTGCAACTGCCATTACTGGAAAAAGCTCGTGTCGTCGCCGGTGCCGGCGGATTGGAACGCCCGATTCGCTGGGTGCACAACGTTGGCGTGCCGAATGCGGCCGAGTGGCTGCATGGTGGCGAATTGGTGCTGACTACCGTTTTCAACATGCCGGACGCCCCCGCTGCGCAATGCGAGTTTCTGCGTCAGCTGGCGGAACGTGGCATCATAGGGGTAGTGATCACGATCGGCACGCTGGTTGATGAGATCCCGAATTACTTGCGAGCAATTGGCGATGAACTGGACTTGCCTTTGATCGAACTGCCTTATCAAACTCGCTTTGTAGACATCGCCAAGGTCATCAACGAGCGGATCGCGGAAGAGAACCTGGACACGATAAGCCGGGCGCTGTCGATTCAGCAGCGGCTTTCGCGGCTTGTGCTGGAAGGCGGTGGATTTACTGACCTGGCCAATATGCTTGCGGATCAGGTCGGGCATTCCATAAGCATCGAGAATGACCGATTTGAGGCGATCGCCAACCGAAACATCGCCGAAGTCGATTCGGCTCGGCGCTACACGATTAGGCACGGGCGCACCAACCCGCAGCTGATCGAAGCGCTGGAAGTGGAATATCTGCCCAGGATTCGTGAGACCCTGCGGCCCGTACAACTGCCGGTGATGCCGGAACTGGGCCTGGAGATGGAACGCCTGCTGGCGCCGATCGTCGTGCAGGGCGAGATATACGGCTATATGTGGATCATCGCCGATGTGCATGCGCTCACGCCGATAGACATGATGGCAATAGAAATCGGCGCGACCGTTGCCGCCTTGCTCATGCTTTATCAAGAATCGCTGCAAACTGCGGAGGCGTCGCTAAAGGGCAGCATGATGGCGCAGCTCATCGAAGGCGAGGGGACGAGCCAGACGATTCTGCGGGATCAGTCGCTGCGCTATGGCGTCGATCTGCGTTTGCCCTGGCGAATGCTGCTGGTCAATATCAGCGATGAACAGCCGCCGAACTCCACCCGCGCCTATCGCACCATAAATCACGTGCTTACTAGCGGGAAACGTCAGGCCGTAGCGGCCCAGTTCGCCGGGCAGGTGGTCATCCTGGCGCAGGCGGAAGAGGAGGTAGGAGCGCTGGCTCAAGCCTTGGTAGAACAACTGGAAAACGGCCGCGGCTGCTTGAAGATAGCCATAAGCAGCAAATTTACCGGCATGGCCCAGGTCGGCATCGCGCACCAGCAGTGTAATGATGTGCTGGCCATGGGACAGCGCATAGACAGACGCAGTCATGTCCACCGCTTTGAAGATTTTGGTTACATCCACACGCTGTTTCACGCGGGGCCGGCGGGTATGGCCCAGAATGATCATGTGCCGATTTTGCGCAGGCTGCTCGACGAACGCCAGGCGGACCTATTCAACACATTGGAGACCTATCTGGACGCAGGAGGAAACAGTGTACAAACGGCGGAGACGCTGCATATCCACCGCAGTACACTGAATTATCGGCTGGCGCGCATCAAAGAGATATGTGACGCCGATCTTTCAGAACCATCGACCCGACTCAACTTGCAGATCGCGCTGAAACTGATGCGGCTCTTTGACGATCTCGATGTCAATTAGCCGGTCGATTTGGCCACTGCCACCGCGATAGCCTGCGATTTGCTGTGCGACAGGCTGACATCCCATTCGGTCAAATTCAACGCAAGCGCCAGGGATTTGGCAGCGCCGCGTAAGATGAGCCGTGGACGCCGGCGCTCATTGTCAGTACGAATCTCGATATCAACCCAGCGGACATCGCCAATGCCGGTGCCCAAGGCCTTGGCGACCGCCTCCTTAGCGGCAAAGCGCGCCGCCAGGCGAATGGGGCTGTCGGCGCAGTCTTCGCGTTCGCCGGCGGTGAAAAAGCGCGCCAGAAAGCGTTCGCCGAATCGCTCGATTCCCTCGGCGATGCGCTCGCATTCGATCATGTCAATGCCGCAGCGGATCAGGACCTTGCCCCGATATAATTTCTTTCGTCGTACAACTTCCGCAGTGTAAAGCGCATCCCGTATTTTGCCAACATCCAGCTATTGCGGGAATGCGACCCTCACTATAATGGTCATGGCTGGTTTAGGTCATCATAGGAAAGGGTATGGCTAATATTCTTTTTCGTCTGAGACAGCAATACTGGCGTTTAGTCTCCCCCACCGCGATCAGGCGATACTTGGCAAAGGCTCCGGTTGCGAAGCTTCAAATCGGCAGCGGTCACAATCTATTGAAGGGATGGTTGAATACAACGCTCTACCCCATTGAACCGGGCGCGGTCTTCCTCGATGCGCGGCGCCCCTTCCCGATGCCAGCGGAATCGTTGGATTATATCTTCAGCGAACATGTCATCGAGCATCTGGAATTCGACGAGGCTGCGAGAATGCTGGGCGAATGCAATCGCGCGCTGAAGTGCGGCGGCCGAATCCGGATCGCGACCCCCGACCTCAAGCAGATCATCGCGCTTTATGCACAGCCAGCGGGCGAGGAACAAGAGCGATATATCCGCTGGATCATGGCGACCTTCCGTCCGCAATTCGGCGAATTCAGCCCGGCGCATGCCATCAACCAGTCCTTTCATGGCTGGCGGCACAAATTCATTTATGACGACTTGACCTTGACAAAGGCGCTTGAAGACGCCGGTTTCCAAAACATCCTGCGCGTTGAACCAGGCCTTAGCGATGATGCGCATCTGCGAGGGCTGGAGCAGCATGGCCGCTACGTCGGCAATGAGGAAGCGATGCGCTACGAAACGATGGCGTTTGAAGCGACGAAACCCTAGATGCCGGGCAACCCGAGGCGAGGACGGAATTCCCAGTGCAATTCCTATCTGTTTTCGGCTAATATACTGCTTTTGATGCCAGTGACCGAGGGCGCAACTGTATGCCGGTTTATACCTATCGCCGCAAAGACGGCTCAACTTTCGATTATCGCCAGAAGTTCCTGGACAGTCCGCTCGAGGTTTGCCCCTCAACTGGACAGGTCGTAAAGCGCGTCATCCAACCGGCGGGCATCATCTTCAAAGGCAGCGGCTTTTATGTCAATGACAACAACAAGGCCAACAATCCCGCCAAGCCAGCCGGCAGCGGCGAAAACGGCAAATCCGCCACAGAAGAAAAGAAAGCCGAAGCAAAGCCAGAGAAAAAGACGGAGAGCAAGAACGATAAAGCAGAAGCGGCGCCAACCCCAAATTAATCCGCAACAAGCCCGCGCTAAGCAACCGGAATACCGAGAATGAGATACTACTTTGTAAGACATGGCATCGCCGAAGATATGGCCGAAAGCGATTTCTCCCGCGAATTGACCGGGCGTGGCCGGCGACGTGTGGCTACGTCCGCCGCAGTGATGAAGCGACTCAACTTGCGACCCGCCAGGATTTACAGCAGCCCGCGCTTACGGGCGCGGCAAACTGCCGAAATCATCGGCGATACACTTGATTTGCCGGTTAGCTTGGCTGACGAAGTGAACTTCGGTTTCGACCTCAGCGATATCAACAGCCTAACCCGCAACATGCGCATTGATGACGAGGTCATGTTTGTCGGGCACAATCCCGACATGAGTCTGCTGGTGCATGAGTTGACCGGGGTTGATGTCTCGATGAAGAAAGGTGGCTTGGCGCGGGTCGATCTTTTCGGCAGGAATGCGCAGCACGGCGAACTTGTTTGGCTCATTGCGCCCAAAGTCTTTGATGCGATGAACGAGGCAAGCGCGCAAGGATCTCCCGCTGAATTGTTCGCCTTGACGCCGCCGCAGAAACTGGCCCAAAGCGACTATCCTCTCCACGCCTTGATCCGCCATCGCTGGAGTCCGGTCGGGTTCGATCAACGTCGCGGCATCGACCGAAGTACGCTGCTCAGCATTTTGGAGGCGGCGCGCTGGGCGGCGTCGTCAAGCAATTTGCAGCCCTGGCGCTTTATCGTCGCGCTGAAGGAAGATCGGGCAGAATTTGAGAAACTATTGTCCGCCCTGGCGGAAGGCAATCAAACCTGGGCGCGGCATGCCGCGGTGTTGATGGTTGCAGTCACGCACAAGTATCGCAAGCCGGATGTCATCAATCGCCATGCCGGGCACGATCTGGGCCAAGCGATCGCGCAAATGGTCATTCAAGCGCTGCATCACGACATATATGTACATCAGATGGGCGGATTCTTCCCGGAAAAAGCGCGCGAACTTTATCATATCCCGGATGAATTTGAACCCTTTACCGCCATCGCTATGGGCTATCGAACAGCAGAACTCGAGCATCTCGCCAATCGCCATCAGCAGAGAGAGGCGGCTCAACGCGTTCGGCAAGACCTGAGTGAGATGGTATTCAACAGCGCGTGGGGAAGGGCCGCGGACTTCCTCGAGTAATGGGCGGGATCCCGGGTTTCGGGCGAAAAGCTTGAGATGGACGACCTGAAACGTGGCGGAATCGCAGTCATCGACTTCGGCTCGCAGTACACGCAATTGATCGCGCGCCGTATCCGCGAACTCGGCGTCTACTCCGAAGTCTACCCCCACGATGGCGGAGCTGAGCGCATCAATCAGCATCAACCGGCCGGCTACATCCTTTCCGGTGGACCGGCCAGCGTCTATGATAGGAGCGCGCCTCGGCTGCCGGAATTCCTCGCCGAGAGCAGCCTTCCGCTGCTTGGCATTTGCTATGGCATGCAGTTGCTGACAATGGCGAGCGGCGGCAGAGTCGCGCCCGCCAGAACACGAGAATACGGCCCGGCGACGATCACGCATAGAGCGCGCAGCCCGCTGTTTGATGGGCTGGATCATGATTTGCGCGTTTGGATGTCGCATGGCGATCGCATCGAGGCCTTGCCAGCGGGTTACAGCGCGCTGGCGGAATCGGACAATTCACCGTACGCCGCCATTGGCGACCTGAGAAGAAACCGGTACGGAGTGCAATTCCACCCGGAGGTACAGCACAGCCCACAGGGCCAAGCGATCTTAAGCAACTTCCTCTTCACCGTTTGCCGCTGTAAGAAAAAGTGGTCACCAGAAAATTTCATTGAAGATGCGGTCAATCAGATTCGCGCCCAGGTGAAGGACGAGCGAGTCTTGCTGGCGTTAAGCGGCGGCGTCGATTCAGCGGTGGTCGGCGCCTTGATCCACCGCGCCATCGGTGAGCGGCTCACCTGCATCTTCGTGGATCATGGTCTGCTCAGGCAGGGCGAGCCAGAGCAAGTCGTGCAGATTTTTCGCCATGAACAGGGCATGAGGGTCATCGCGGTAAATGCCATTGAGACATTTTTGAGCGCGCTTGACGGTGTGACGGAACCGGAAGCGAAGCGGAAAATCATCGGCAAACTCTTCGTCGATGTCTTCAGCGAAGAAGCGCGACGGCTGCGCGGGATACGGTTTCTGGCACAGGGTACGATCTATCCCGATGTCATTGAAAGCGCCGCCGACAGCGCAAGCGCGAAGACGATAAAATCGCATCATAACGTCGGTGGCTTGCCAGACGATCTTGATTTCGATCTGGTTGAACCACTGAGGGACTGCTTCAAAGACGAGGTGCGCAAGATTGGCGCGGCACTCGGGCTCCCCGAAGCGATCGTATGGCGTCAGCCCTTTCCCGGCCCGGGCCTGGCGATACGCTGCCTAGGCGCGCTCACTTGGGAACGACTTGAAACGCTGCGCGCTGCCGATGCCATTTTTGTCAGCGAGTTAAACGCCGCTGGCCTGCTGCGGCGCGGCACGGCGCAATGCTTCGCCATTCTATTGCCGGTGAAAAGCGTCGGCGTCATGGGCGACAACCGTAGCTACGAAGAGGTCTTGGTCTTGCGCGCGGTGACGACGGAGGACTTTATGACAGCCGACTGGGCGCGATTGCCCTACGACTTGCTGGCGCGGGTCAGCGCGCGCATCGTCAACGAGGTCGCTGGCATCAATCGCGTCACCTACGATGTAACCAGCAAACCGCCCGGTACTATAGAATGGGAGTAAGGGGCCGCGCTTGCTGGGGTGCGGGCGGCATTAAGAGGATATGGAACCGGGAATAATATACAGGGAGGGCGCATGCCGGCGGTGTATATATTAATCCATCTGAATGTGGCGGTCGATTTTGCCGACTCCCTGCGTGACATTCGGGCCGTCGACGGCGTCGAGCGTGCCGATCTTGTCGTCGGGCCCGACGACTGCATAGCCTTTGTACAGGCGGACGATAAAGCTCAACTGATGAATACCCTTCGCGCCATCCGCAGCGTGGACGGCGTGGCAAGACACACACACATTCAATCGCAGAAATGTAGGTTGCTGACCCCTCTTTCGCGAAGGGCTATCGCCCCCATTTCTGTCTTAGCGATTGCGCCTGCTTCTATCAGTTGTACACTCGCCGCTTCGCCGCCACGGTTAAGGTATTGAGCGGCAAAATGCCTGCTAGGCATGAGATAGCGGAGTCACATATCTGCAGTCTTCGCAGCAGCATAGGACGCAATCTGACGAGCGAGGATACCCATTTACCGAAAATACAACGGCAATTACAAAGTTTGATTGTAGCTTGCAAAGTATGAACTTTCAGGCTAATCTACGCGCTGTTCAATTACCGTACCAACTTTCGCTGTGATTCTGACGCTACAATAGCAGGCCGGAGCTGGCGGATGGAGACAAGGCGCGATCTAGGCAATATCATACTAAGCAGAAATAAGCATACTTACATTGATCGGGGAACGATAGAAGCCAGGTAGTCGTCGGTGTCAGCAAACAATTACGATTGTGGTTGTTGCATTATTGATAATTCTTGTTATAAAGTGTCTCGCAAATACGTCGCAAAAGCAGCATCGTCATACTTGTCATATATCTTAATCTTCCAGGTCGCGGCGTTTTGCGCAGGCAACTCTGAAACGGTATCTATTCAGGAGCGGTTGTAAATGGCGGAAAAGATTCTAGTGATAGACGATGAAAAGCCAACTGTTGAACTGGTTTCATCACTTCTTAAGAAGCATGGCTTTGAAGTTTTCGAAGCGCACTCCGCGCAGGGCGGCTTACGTCAGGCATACAGCAATCAGCCGGACCTGGTCTTACTCGATGTCATTTTGCCGGATAAGGACGGCTGGGAACTTTGCCGGCAGCTGCGCGAAATGTCGGATATGCCAATCATTTTTTTGACCGCTCGAAAAGACGCGGAAGACGAAATAAAAGGGTTGGATGACTATCGCGCGGATGACTACATTACCAAGCCGTATAATGACGGTGTCTTGGTGGCGCGAATCAATGCAGCGCTGCGGCGGTCGCCGCGTACAAGATTAAGCGAAGAACTGGTTTTTAATCACGGTGACTTTCGTATCAATTTTATGAATCGCGAGGTTTGGATCAGAAAGAACCTGAAACACTTGACACCGAAGGAATTCAACTTGCTGGCGGTACTCGCGCGGAACGCCGGCCGCGTTGTCACACGGTCTGAATTGGTGACAGAAGCCTGGGGCGAAGAATACAGCGACGCCATCGACAGCCTCAAACTGTATATCCACTACTTGCGTCAAAAGCTGGAAATCAACCCACAGCAGCCGGAGTACATTCTCACTTCGCGCGGCGTCGGCTATCGCTTCGTTAAACGCTGAGCGCGCCTAAGTCAACAGCGTACGCAATAGTTTGTCGGTATCACACACCATTTTCTCAAATCTGAACTGCTCAAGCCCCACCATGCAGTTCGCGGCATATTTGCCTCGCTGTTCAATCAGTTGCTTGATACCCCGGCGCAACGCCCCGATATCGACATGCGGCGCCAATATGCCATTGACCTCATGCCGTACGATCTCGACATTGCCTCCTATAGCGCTGGCCAGCACGGGCGTGCCTAGACGAAGGCTTTCCAGAATCGTGTGCGAAAGCCCTTCGTAGCCGCTGTAGAGCAATAAGCCGTCAGCAGCGAGCATATAACGCTGCACGCTCTCTGAATCCAACTGGCCGGTGAACTCGATGCGGCCGCCAAAAGGACGCGCCAATGCCTCCAGACGTCCTCGATCGGGACCATCGCCGATGACGACTAGCCGCGATTCCGGGATATCTGCAAAGGCTTCAATCAAATGATCTATGCCCTTCCAAGGCTGCAGCCGCGCAACAGTCAAGAGCGTCGGCCGGTCGTTCCAATTAAAGTCCGCGCGGAGCTGGGCGCGGGTACGCTTTGGTCCAGGGGGAACAGGCAGCGCGTTGTAAATGACATGGACCTTTGCCTCATCTATGCCCCAGGACGTCACCATGCGCTTGAGGTACCGGCTGGGCACAATCACAGCATCCATGTTCGCGATCTGGCTGGAGCGCGATCGCTTCTGCCAGCGCACACGAAGATCACCGGACGTGCGCTGAAAGTCATCTACAGTCTCGCCGGTCGGGACCCAGCCCTTGCGGACGCAGCGTTCCCACGCTTGATCGCCCACAATCTTGACGGCGCGCGGTGTTTTGCGCCCACCCCATAAAGGCAGGTCTATCGTCTGTGCATAGACCAGGTCGGCCCATGCCAAATCGCGTCGAGCGGCCAGACCATACTTTAGCCGACGGACCGGATACGCATCGCGCGCGATACGCGTCACCGGATAGGGATAAGCCTGTGGCTGAGGGTCGCCATAAGCCAACACACGCAGTTGCCAGCCCAAGTCTTGCAGAGCCGGCAGAATCGCTCTGAGGTAGGTGGCCGGTCCGCCCGGCTCGGGATGGAAAATCCCACTTGCCACAAGTAGCTTGGGCACGGCGCGCTCCCGCTACGCGCTCCGGCCGCGGATGAGAATGTGGCGATTGACGAAGGTCGCCGAATCCCTGCCCCAGTCACGCGGATCCATCCAGGCGCGGGCGATGGGCGGCGCCCCGCGCATCATCTGAATCAGCCGCTTGATCGTCGCCGCGTCATTGTCCTGGCGCTGGACCCAGGGCAAGAAGTCATGCCGCTTGACGTACTGTTCGCTGTATTCGACCATGATGCCCGCCGCCTGGCACAGCGCCTCCCACTCGTCGGCATTGAAGGCACGATTGTGGCTGGGATCGCGCAGACGCTCAAAGGCATCGACATAGCGCGCGGACTCCTCATCTTGCGGCAAGACATGGTCTTGCAGGATCAACATGCCGCCTGTTTTCAAGACGCGGGCGCATTCTTGCAGGAAACGCTGCGCATCCGGAAAATGATGCGGCGCGATACGACAGGTCACCAAGTCGAACTGGTCGTCTTCAAAGGGCAGGTTCTCCGCATCGGCTTCCTCGAAACTCACGTTCGTCCTGTCGTGCCGCTCAACGATGAATTCTCGCGCCTTCTCCAGCATGCGCGGTGTGATGTCGCTCGCCACTACATGAGCGACATGCGGGGCGAACTTCAGCGCGGTGTGACCGCCACCGGTGGCGATATCAAGCGCTTGCCAATGGCGCTGCGGCTGGGCGATCGCGAGCAAACGGTCCAGGTCGGAGCCGCTGGCGTGTGTCTCGCTGCTGACATAGCCTTCGGCGAACTGGGCGTACCGCTCCTGTGAAAGCGACTTGGAATCCGGCGGATTGGGCATGGAACTACCTCATATTTAATCTGGTATACCCCACGCAGCTTATCTTACCTGACAATAGACCGCGGGACAGGCTGCGCTAGCGTGGAAGGAAACTCGCGCGGAAACCAGAATAATGGCTGACCGGCGCGAAGAGCGGTGCTAGAATAACGCGTTAATTACGATGACAACAAGTCCATTAGAGAGTTCAATTATGGCCACTAAACGACCGATGCAAAAGGAAGATCTGTTCAGTCTACACTTTCTCAACGGCGGCAAATTATCACCCGACGGCGCCAAAGCGCTCTACGTCGTCAACAAGATAGACGCCGATGAAGACAAGGAGTTCAGCACCGTATATTTGCTGGACTTGACAAGCGGCGAGACCCGTCAAATGACCAGCGGCAAAGCGGTTGATAGCAACGCTGCCTGGTCGCCCGATGGCAAGTCGATCGCCTTCCTGAGCGACCGAGACGGGTCGGCGCAACTATACTTGCTTCCGGCTGATGGCGGTGAGGCGCGTCAGTTGACGGCCTTCACGCGCGGCATCGGCGGGAGCATCGCCTGGTCACCTGACGGCAGCAAGATCGCATTCAGCGCTGTACCGGACAAAGACGCCGCCGACCTCTCGGCTGAGCCTTATCGCGTCGACCGCACCGTTTTCCGCTTCGACGCCATCGGCTATCTCGATGACGAAGTACAGGATGTTTACATTCATGATCTGGCCAGCGAGGAAACTATGCGGCTGACAGCTGACCGCAGCAACAACAGCAATCTGCGCTGGTCGCCCGATGGCGCACGTATTTTATATGACGCCAATATGCGCGCCGATACCGCTCGCGCGATGACGCCGGACTTGATGTCGGTCGATCTCGCGGGCGCAGTATCAACTGTGTTGCAGGGCTGGGCGAACATCGATAAAGCGAACTACAGTCCGGATGGCGAGCGCATCGTCTTCATCGGCCGCCCCAATGATGGCAAGCCAATCGGCACGAAATCCGATCTATATGTTTTGGACCTGGCGACCGGCGACATTCAATGCCGGACAAACGGGCTGGATGTCGGAGTCGGCGGACGCCTGTCCCTGGACATGCCCATCTCCGGCTTGAGCCTGACCAACATCCTCGTTAGCGACGACGGCGCGGTCGCCTCCGCCACCGTACAGCGGGGCGGGACCGACCACATTTACCGTATTACCTTGCAGGGCGAAGAACAGTTTGACGCAGTCACAAGCGGGGATTGCGCCGTCTTCCCGCTGGACCGGCGAGGCGGCCAACTGCTCTATGCCCGTACCAGCTTGAATTCGCCGCCTGATCTGTTTCTGGCCGACCTCGACGACGGCGAGACACGTCAATTGACACAACTAAATGACGAGGTCCTGGACGCGGTCGATTTGCCGGAGACCGGGCATCTGCAATGGCCCAGCATCGACGGCGCGCCGGTCGAAGGCTGGTTCATGAAACCAGCGACCGGTGAACCGCCCTACCCCACGATTCTGTACATTCACGGCGGACCTCATGCCGCTTACGGTTACGGCTTTCATTTTGATTTTCAGATGCTGGCCGGCGCTGGTTATGGTGTGCTCTTCCTCAATCACCGCGCCTCAACTGGCTATGGCGACAGCTTCTCCACCGCTATCAAGGGCGACTGGGGCAATCTGGACTATCAGGACTTGATGACCGGCATCGACCATGCGGTTGCGCTTGGCTTGGCCGACGGCGATCGGCTGGGCGTCTGCGGCACATCCGGCGGTGGCAACCTCTCGTGCTGGATCATCGGGCAGACGCGAAGATTCAAGGCGGCGATTCCGCAGAACCCGGTGACCAACTGGCGCAGCTTTTATGGCACCAGCGACATAGGCATTTATTTCGGCGTCGAGCAGATGGGCGGCCACCCACACGAGGTTCCCGACATTTACCAAAAGTGCTCGCCAATAACTTATGCGCATAACTGCACGACACCGACCCTGCTGGTGCAGAGCGAGTTGGACTGGCGCTGCCCGGCCGAGCAGTCAGAACAATTCTACACCGTGCTGAAGGCGAATGGCTGCACGGTAGAGATGCTGCGCCAGCCAGGCGGCTCACACGGCGCCTCCATTAACGGCGCAGTCAACCTGCGGAAAGCGCACAATGACGCGATGCTGGATTGGTTCTCGCGCTACGTGCTGGGGGAATGAGGCGCCTTCCAGCGCAGCTTCTTGATGCGCGCGCGATCGAACTCGTCCAGTCGGTTCGGGCCAAGGCGCTGTAATTCGCTGCGCACGGCATACGAATCCCCCCGCAACTTGGCCACATCAATACCTTGGCAGGTATCGGGCAACAAATGAAGCCACTGCACACTGCGCTGCAACATCTTTAGCGCGCCGCGATAATTGCCGCCCTCAATCTGATAGTAGGCGACGCCCACCTGCAGTATCGCGCGGTACAAATCACGTACCGGTCCAGCGGTCGCCATCCACAATTCTTCGAAGCAGTCATGCTGCCGGTAGTATTCTCCACGGTTGAAAAGCTCCACACCTTCTTGCGCCAGGGGCGGAAGCGCCTCATTACATTCACAAGCCAACTGCGACATGACCGCTTCGTCGGGCGCGCGAGCCAGATCACCGACAAGCTCGTCCAATTTAGATTCGAGTTGGGCCCAGCTTATAGCGAGATCGACGCCGTTGAGGATCGCGTCCGCGCAAGTCTCGCCATCGTCGCTCACAAGACAAATGGGGATGCGTCGAGTGGCGGCGTTGCTCTTGCATGTCAAAGCCAACTTCCGCCAGTCCAGTTGCAGCCCGTCAATAAAGAGCAGGGCGGCGCGCCGCTCAATTAAGATTCCGGAGAATAGTTGCGCCGCGTTTAGCATTATGGTATCGTATTCTAGGAGTCGGCGACTCAGTGCGACGAATGCATTGCGGGGACTGACGAAGACGACGGCAGGGGTTTTCATAACTGTTTGAACCGAACGTACTGGCAACTACTGAATGGTACGACAGTATTGTACTAAATCAGTAAACACAATGGTCTGCCTTACCACGTCAAACGTCTAGCCTAACCGCCGTAACTGTATTTGTTATTGGTTTGTCGCCCGATTTGCTTGACAGTCCGACTTTTAGGCTTATATAATGCAATCGATATAGATTATCGGTATATCATACATCGTGGCAAAAGAATATCCGATAAAGGGGAGTAGCAACAGAGCTACGCCGCGTGGCTATCTGAGCAAGCGGCTCCTCCGCGTTAATGTGGGGTTTCTCTTGTCGGAAGGCCCCGGCAATGCAAGAGAGATCCCAATTGAGTTTGCGCAGCGGGTGCAGGTCGACGACGACCTCTATTTGGCAGCTCTTACTGGTCGGCTACTTTTTACCCGCACAAAAGAGGGCATCCTCGTGCAGGGCAATTTGAATATCGCACGTGAACGGGAATGCGATCGCTGTTTGGATGCGTACGAGCAAAGGTTTGGACTGGATATCGCTGAGCTGTTTGCTTCGCCACCGGATGCCAACAATAGCGCCTTCAGCGTCGATGGCAACGGTGAGATTGATCTCGCCCCACTGTTGCGCGAAGAGGTGCTGATCGAAGCCAGTTATCGCGCAGTTTGTCGTGAAGATTGTCTTGGCCTAAACGCCGAGACTGGTGAAAAGCTTCCCGATGAAAGGGAGATACAGCAAAATAAGGATTATGTGCTGGACCATGGTACAGAGATTGACCCGAGATTGGCAGTATTGAAGCAATTGTTGTAGTAGCCAGGGATCATCGGATGCGCATCAAACATGGGGTGTAAGCGCATCTTGTCAGGTTAGGGGTGTTGCAGTGGACAAGTATGATGGCAGGTACGAGAACGATATCGACCTGATGACATACCTTGAAGAAGATAAGGCTGATTCAACCAGTTTCGAGTTCTTCCTGGACGAAGGTGATCTGGACCTTTTGGAAGATAACTTCGAGGATGATATCGGGTTGGATGAGGACGAAGACGAGCACGATCTCGGCGAAATAGCATCGAGCGACACTGTCGGCCTATACCTAAAGGAAATGGCGCGCGTTCCTCTGTTGACCACGGAGGAAGAGGTGCAGTTGGCAATGCGCCAGGAAGCCGGAGAGCTCGCCGCTGAGCAATTGACGCAGGCGCCGAATCATGCGCGCCGCGCCGAATGGCAGTTTCTCATTCAGGACGGGCTGAACGCGCGCGACCACCTTATCAAGGCGAATACCCGGCTCGTCGTATCAATAGCGAAGAAATATATGTCTCGTGGCGTTCCCTTCCTCGATCTCATCCAGGAGGGCAACCTGGGTTTGATGAAGGCGGTGGAGAAATTCGATTACCACCGCGGTTATCGTTTTAGCACCTACGCGACCTGGTGGATTCGTCAGACGATCACCCGCGCCATCGCCGACCAGGGCCGCACCATACGCGTGCCCGTCCACATGACTGACCGGATTCGCCAGCTTTATCGAGTCGCCCGTGACCTGGAACAGGAGACCGGCTGCAAGCCTTCAGTCGAAGAAATCGCCGAAGTGATGGAGTGCGAGCCACGCAAAGTGCAGTGGATGCTGAAAGTGTCCTGGCGCCCACTTAGCCTCGAGCACCCGGTCGGCAAGGACGACGACAGTGAGTTGGGCAGTTTCATCGAGAGCGAGCGCGAGCCCAATCCCTCCGATAGCGCCTTCAACAAACTGCTCAAAGAGCAGATAGAAGAACTTCTCAGCACTTTGACCCCGCGTGAAGCGCGCATCCTGCGCTTGCGCTTTGGCCTGCAAAATGGACACTGCTATACATTGGAAGAAGTCGGGCAGAAATTCGGCTTGACACGTGAGCGCATCCGCCAAATCGAAGGTCGAGCGCTGCGTCGCTTGCGCCATCCTCGCCGCAGTCGCAAACTGCGCGACTATCTTGATTAACGTTTTTGAACTGCAACCTGTTTATTGATGCACCCGCCCAAGCCGCGAGTGCCCCCGTTTGCACTAGCCTCGGCTAAGGTACCGAGCCTCGAGCAGTGAGGCTTCTTTCTCCGGTGGCAAATCAGCCGGTTTGGGAGCATCGGGCGGCTGTGTACGCGCCCATTCCCAAGTATCGCGGATCGTCTGCGCCGGCTCGCGGAAAGTCAAGCCATCGCGCAGCGCGCTGTCGATATTAAAGGTCATAAAGCTCTCAGCCAACTCTCGGTTGACCCAAAGTGGCAATTCCATAAACTCGCCTACGTCATTTTCGCGCAGGAAATCGTCGCCGCAGTGGTGAAACTGCACATCGCTATCCAACGCTATTTTTGCCAGGGGCAGCAATTCCCCAAAGGTCATGCGGCGAGCGGGACCAGTGACATTATAAGTGCCAGCAGTGCGCGTTTCCACACGCCGCAGGGTGAAAGCAGCGAGGTCTCGCGCATCTATGAACTGAATCGGCTGTTCAGCCGGCGGGGCTATGGCTTGCCCGCCTTTCGCACTTCGCGTCACCCAATAGGTAAAGCGGTTGGTCGGGTCGCGCGGACCGACGATTAAACCCGAGCGAATGATCAGGCTCTCAGCGGGAAAATTAGCCTGTACCGCCGCTTCGCAAAGGACCTTCAGGGGGCCGTAAGTTTCGCCGGTGACTTCTTCTATCGTTTGATCCTCCAGTGCCAAGACCTCAGCCGATTCGTCGCGATTCGCCCCGCCAAGAACCGGATAGACCGACAGCGTCGAGAGGAAAGTGTAGTGTTCGACCTTCCCGCAAAGAACCTCCGCCGACAACCCCACCAGCCGCGGCAGGTAGCCGCAGGTGTCAATGACCGCATCCCACTTCCGCCCCGCGAGGCACTGGAGATCGGTCTCACGATCGCCGATGATCGTCTCGGTGTCGGCTTTGAAATCCGGCCGACTCTTGCCGCGATTGAAAAGAGTCAGACGATGCCCGCTGGCCAGCGCTTCGGCGATGAGCGCCGGTCCCAGAAAATTCGTCCCGCCAATGATCAGTAGGTCCATGAGACCTCCTCGACGCTTTGCCCTTCCACTGATGTCACCCAGAAACCGGCGCTGGTGAAGAATCCCGCTTTTTTCAACGATGGCCCCGTTTGCCATGCGACTATCATACCCTATCGTTTGCGGAGCCTGTCGGCTTTTCGTTCTATGCTAAAATCGCCACTATGGACAGGAAAAGCGCGCACTTGAGAACCGCTGCCATCTTGTCAGGCTTTATACTGCTTTTGCTCGCCTGCAACCTCGGAACCAGCGACAATGCCCCGCCAACGCTTGCCCCTTTGGCAACCTTTACGCCGCGAGCGACGCTTGGATACGCCGCCGCCCGGCCAGTTGTGATATCGGAAATCGATGTGACGGCGGTGGCACCGGGCCAGAACATCCTGCCCGCCCTGCTCGAACAGGTCGAGACCGACCGCTTAATGTCCCATATCCGCAGCCTGCAAGGCTTTCGTACCAGGCATATCGGCTCATCGCAAGTATCGCCCAGAGAGGGCATCGGCGCGGCGCGGAAATATATCAAGGACCAACTGGAAATCTTCAGCGCGGCCTCCGGCGGCAACCTATACACCTTTGAGCAGCGCTTTGAAGCCTACGTGACCTCTGACGACAAATCGACGCAATACAATATCGTCGGCGCAATCGGCGGCACAGAAGTGAACGCCGGCACCATTATCATCGGCGCGCACTACGACAGTGTTGGCCTGCCCCTAACGAATAGCGACGCCTATGCGCCGGGAGCAAACGACAACGCCTCGGGCGTGGCAGCTTTGCTCGAACTCGCGCGTATCATGAGTACGACGCAACACAGAGCGACGGTCATGTTCGCCTTTTTCTCCGCCGAGGAATTCAACCGGCAAGGCAGTATAAACTTCGCCGCCTGGGTGCGCGACAAGAATATTGATGTGCTCGGCATGATCAACGTCGATACGATCGGCAATGTGCATGACAGCAACGGCAATCGCAATGATCGACAGATTCGCGTTTTTTCCGCCGGCCCCAACGACAGCTCCGCCTCGCGCAAGATGGCGCGGGAAGCCAACTTCCTGGGCTACAACTACAATCTTGACCTGGACTTGCACGTGCAGGACGAGATCGACCGGGAAAACCGTTATGGCGATCACTTCTCATTCAGCGAGATCGGCTACCCAGCGATACGGCTCATCAATGCTTACGAGGAAAAACACAATGCCGACCCGACTGATACCATCGAATTCATCGAGCCGGATTACCTGCGTCAAGCGGCGCAAGTCATCCTCGCGATTCTTAAGTCCCTCGGGGACGGGCCGCGGCCGCCAGCAAATATCGTCCTGCGCAACCGCGACGATGGCAAGCGGGAATTGGTATGGGAGCCGGTGGCGGACGCAATGAGCTACATCGTCGCCCTGCGCCCCCGCAATTCGCTGATCTATCAGCAGTTTTCATTTGAAGAGACCAAGCTGGCCTGGGACGGCTTTACCGATTATGCCGGCATCGCTATCGCCGCTGTGGACGAGCGCGGCGTGATCGGGCCCTTATCTCGCGAGATCATCCCACGCTAGGCTAAATGGGATTCGAGGCGATTAACCGTGACCCAAGCTGACCGAGGCCTTATGCGCGTCGTCCATATCATAAAGGTCACCCGCGTTAGTGGCGCCGAAGGTCACCTTCTGGTTCTTCTGGCCGGTCTGCGCAATCGCGGGATTGACGCCCGCCTGATCATCCTGGTCGAGCCTGACAAGCCGATGGAAGACATGGTTGCAACAGCGGCCGACCGCGGTATTCCCACGTCAAGCCTGATCATCCGCCGCGACTATGATTTACCGCTGCTTTTCAAGCTCCGCAACGCCTTGCGGGAGATGCAGCCTGACATCGTACATACACATCTGATTCATGCGGATGTCTTTGGTTATTTCGCAGCCAAGGCGGTAGGCACCCGGATCATCATCAGCAGCCGGCACAACGACGATCAGTTTCGCTATCGCCCGCGTTGGCGCCGGATCAATCGCTGGCTTTGGCGCCGGATTGATGCCGGCATCGCTATATCATATGCCATCAAGCAATTCACAGTCGATATCGAAGGCGCGCCAACCGACAAAGTCAAAATCGTCCACTATGGTATGGATTACAGCTGGATGAGCGATGCTGAAATTGATGCGGCCCGCTTGAAACTGCGTGCGGAATTGAATCTGGATGATGACGCGCTGCTCTTGGGCCTGGTCTGCCGCCTGGTGGAGCAGAAGGGCATTCCCTACGCCATGGAAGCCCTGCGCCGCCTCCGAGCTGAGTTTCCCGGCGCGCATCTCGTCATCGCTGGCGACGGGGAGAAAGCAGCCGAGTTGAGGCGTCTGGCTTCCGCGCTTGGCATCGCCGATCGCGTGCATTGGCTCGGCTGGCGCCCTAAGGCCATCGATCTAATGGCCGCCTTTGATGTGCTGCTTGTACCGAGCCTTTGGGAGGGCTTTGGCTTGGTCCTGCTGGAAGCGATGTCGCGCCGCGTCCCGGTAATTGCCAGCCGCGTCAGCGCGATACCCGAAGTGGTGCGGGACGGCGAAACCGGCATCCTCTTCGAGCCGCGGAATGTCGATGCCCTGACGGGAGCGATTGTACGATTGCTGAGTGATCGCTCGCTGCGAAAGTATATGGGGCTGCTGGGCGCGGCCCGCCTCGAAGAACACTTCAGCGTTCAGCGAATGGTAGACAAGACCATCGCTGTATATGATCAGGTCTTGCGGTGAGGCGACCCGGACGATGAAGAACGTCTATCTCGCCTATGCGCCAGAGGACGAAGCGCGCGCTGAAGAAGTCCGCCGTATTTTGCTGGCGCAAGGCCATCGTCCCTGGATCAACCCGCAGCCGGCCGGCGATGCGGAATGGCACCCGGGCGTGGAAGCGGCGATCCAAGCGGCGGACGCGCTGATCGTCCTGCTGACGGCAGCCGGGGCTTCGTCGATTCCTGTGACCTATGCCTGGGCTTTTGCCTTGGGCGCGAGCATACCTGTATTCGCTCTCGTATTTGAAACGGCGGCCGAGCACCCGCGTTTGCAGCTGGTGCATCGTTACGAGGCCGATGAATTCGGCGATGAGAACCACTTCTGGGATCATTTCGTCGGCGACTTCAAGCGGCAGTTAGACCTGCAGAGCGCTGAGCGGAAGTCGCTCGCCCGACCGATCGAAGACGCCGCCGAGATCGACAGGAGCGTCATGCCCAGTGAACCGGGCTACTGGCTGGTCATGCGGCGCGGTCCGCTGCTGAATAAGCTATTTCGCCTGGAGCGCGAAGTGGTCAACCTCGGGCGGGACCTCGCCAACGACATCGTCATCCGCGATGCGCAGGTGAGCCGCTATCACCTGCGTCTGACGCTGCGCGGGGGGGACTATCACCTGGAAGACCTGGGCAGCAGCAATGGCACGCGGGTCAACGGCGCTCACATCGGGGCGGCGATCATCTTGAACGACGGCGACTTCATCGCGATTGGTGAAACTGTCCTGCTGACTTACGACCTAGTGTACGAGGATTAGCCGCCCAGTTCGCTGAGGACGCGCGCGGGATTGCCGGCTACCACAGCGCCCGGCGGCACATCGCGCGCTACGACGCTTCCCGCGCCGACCACCGCCCCGGCTCCAATGGTCACGCCCTTGAGGATCAGCGCGTTCATGCCGATGAAGACATCATCAGCGATGACGATGGGGGCAGTCTCGGCTGCGAGCGGGCTCGTCCGCCGCCGCTCAGGGTCGAGGGGATGAAAGTCGGTATCGGCGATGATAGCGTTGGCGCCAACCCAGACGCGATCGCCGATGGTGATGCGCTCATCGCAAACCAGCGAGCCGCCGGTCATGCCGAAGTCATCGCCGATGGTCAGCCCGGCGCCCGGCCGGCGCGTGCTGATGATGACCGGATGGTTCGGCCCCAAGGGGTTGCTTCGGGCAGTGGAGCGCAGGTTCATCCGTCGGCCGATGCGGATGGTGCTTCGGCGATGACGCTGGATGATGGGCAGGCCATAACAGCGCCAGCCACCACCAACATCGAGACCGCGCAGCGCCCAAATTACAAAGGGCAGAATCAACAGGCGGCGAATCTCGTTGCCCGCTTTCCAGGGCATGGCCTGCGCCTGCCGCAGCGATTCCTGCGACAGCATCGCCTCGGGTACGTCGACTGGCTGCGCTGTCTTTTCCGTCATGTTGGCGCCCTGGCGTTTGATTCCAGCCCGCCTCCGCGGTTCGTCCTGATCATTTTCCGCTGTATCCCCGTACTTTGGCGATTCGCGAGCGAGCAGCAATTGGCGAAGCGATTGTTAGCTTTGCGTTTGCGCATTGTCCGACATTGTCCATTGTCGGACAAAGAAAAATTTTTTTCGGACAAAAGGCATAGTTTTCTGGCCGAAACGGACAATATGCCGGGCGTCGTTGGTATGATTTTCGTTTGCATGCGAGCCGGCGCCATAGCGTCCTGAAAAACCCCATGCTGACCCGATAAATCGGCAAGTGTATAGACACAGTATAGATACGGGGGGGGGGTACCCCCCTCGGTCGGGCGGCGAAGGCGGAAATCCGAGGACGGAATCCGCTGAGAGCCGAGATTGATCGCATGAGACAGTCCATAGGGACAGTGTATCATCATTTTGAGCGGAAGAGAAGAACAAATGTTCATGACTTTTATACTGGTTTTTTTAGCTCTGCCCAGCCTCCTCCGCCTCATCTCTAGTGGCGAGTAGACAGCCACAAGACACTCCTGGCGGGCATCCGAATCATCGGGAAGGTGAGGCTGGCTGCTGAGGGCCGAATCTTCAGTGGATTTCGCATCATTTAGCTGGAAGACCCCCATTGCGCTTTCCCGGCAATGAGAATTGTGATTTGTGCCAATGGCGAATGCTTGTGATGGCGGGGATTGCAGAGCAAATCGGCGATCGATTGGCATTGGCACGCGACAAAAAGTTTTTTTGTGCCAATGTGCCAATGGCGAAATAGGGCGCAAGCCAGGAATGGCGGGGCTTGCAAGGTGATTTGGCATTTGCCGGATTTGTGCCAATGGTGTGGATTGGGTCATGTTTTCGGATTGCAGCTCCCCGAGCGTTTTCGTGATAAGAGTATGGTATCACAGCTTTTGCCATGGTGATAGACCAAATGTTCGATGATTCGCGAAAGCGCCAATTGCAGCCTGGCAGCGGGACACAAGTAGTTCCAATAATGTAGTGAGAATTCAAGAAAGGCCGTTTGGCCTAGCCCGCCCCCGGCCTCCTCCTCATCTATATGGCGGAAGGGCCGGGGATGGGGCAGAACTCGGCGGGCGCCCCAAAGAGTCGCCCCTGCAATCGCCGCTATTAGGATTGCTTGTGATCATGGCACGTTGAATACGACATCGTCGGCTTGCACGATGCTACCGCTGTGGACGAGGGCCAGGCGCAAGACGTAATTGCCCGGGCGCAGGGCATCGGCATGCAAAGTTTCGAGTTGGCCGTTGACGACCGTGTTGTGATGCGGATTGCCGAGCGGCGTCCAATCCGCAAACTGTCCGCCACGGATGTAAAAATGATAGTTCTCGCCCTGGCCCCCGTCAAAGTGAGCCGTGCCCATAATCGGGAGCACACCGCGTACTGATTGACCGTTGACCGGCTGCTGAATCTGCAGCACTGCGCCGACATTGCCAATTCTTTGCTGGCTATAAACGCCGGGCCAGCAATCGACCGTAGGCAGGAAGGCCAAGCCATTCTCGCGAGCGTAGCGCTCGGCTTCTATTGCGTCGCCTTGCGATGTGGTCGGACCGGCGATGAAAACCAGATTCTGGGCACCGGCGGCAAGCGCTTCTTGCGCATGTTCCACCGGCACGCGGCAGTAGTTCGGCGGGATGGGCTGCTGCTCGCCCGGGGCCACGCGGAATTGCACGGCAGCTCCAATTTCCGGAGGGAGCGGATAAGCCAAAGTCTGATAGACGCCGGGAGATACTTCTTGCAGGACCGCACCCTGGACGGGCACCGGCGTCGGATAGCGCTGCGCGACCGGCGGATAGTTCAAGTTGCCGTCCTCATCGGGAATGCCGGCCGGCCCGTCCAGCGTCCACTCATTGATGTCCGCCGGGCAACGCGGGGACAGCTCGATCAGGCGGCGCACATCGCAGACCTGGCGCCGGGTCAAGCCGGTCGGCGGAATCGGCTGGTCATTCAGCAATTGCCCGTCCCTGGCGAAGGCGCCGAGCAGATCCCTGTTGCCGTAGATGCCGGTCAGCACCGTATTCCAGATGGGCGCGGCGCCGGTCAAACCGGAGGAGTCGATCATGGGATCGCCATCGTTATTGCCCACCCAGACGCCGACCGCGACATTGCGGGTATAGCCGATGGTCCAATTGTCTTTAACATCGTCCGTGGTGCCGGTCTTGACCGCGGCAAAGATATTATCCGTGCGCAGAGAGCTATACGCGCCCATAGCCGTCGACCGCGCTGCATTATCCCCGAGCATGTCAGTGATGATGAAAGACAAGCGCGGATCAAGGACGCGCTTCTGCCGCGGAAGATTGATGACCGTATCACTGGCGACGCGGCCCTCCGGGCAGCCGTTCTCATATTGATAGATGATCTCGTCATCGCTGTTGATGACGCAGCGAATGGAGGTGACGGGCACATAGATGCCTTGATTGGCGAAGACGGCGAATGCATTGGTCAGTTCAATCAGGCTGACTTCGCCGCCGCCGAGCGTCAGCGACAGACCATAATTCGAAGCGTCTTCGTCCAGCGTCGTAATGCCGAAGCGCCGCAGCAGGCTCAGCAGATACTCGACGCCGACCACCCGCAGCGTCTGAACAGCCGGGATGTTGTAACTGTTCGCCAGCGCCGCGCGCATGGTCATCGGACCGTGAAACTTGTTATCGAAGTTGCGGGGACTGTACACGGGCAAGCCCGGCAGCGCGATTTGACTGCGTGTGTCCCAAAGCACATCAATGGTCGACATGCCCCGCTCCATCGCCGCTGAATAGGTAAAGGGTTTCATGGTGCTGCCCGGCTGGCGGAAAGCAGTCGTGACATTGACGCTGCCGTCGATCGCGTCGTTGTCATAATCGATGCTGCCGATCATGGCGATGATTTCGCCGTTGGCCGGCTTGGCGACCACAACCGCCGCATTGCTGACGTTCTTGGCCTGGAGCTGCGCCACCTGATTGGCCGCCGCGCGCTGCGCCAGGCGATTGACATCTTGGTCGAGCGTCGTGTAGACGCGCAGGCCGCCGCCGGTGATCGCCTCCGGGCTGTATCCCAGGCTGCGCATCAGGCGTTCAAGCTCGCCCTGGGCATAAACCGTGAAGTGGGGCGCCGTCAGCGAGACCTTGGCCGGTACGAAAGACAGGCCCTCTTTCAGGACGGCGCGCGCTTGATCCTGCGTAATAAAACCTTCTTCGACCATTTCGCCAAGGACCTGCCGCCAACGCTCGTCGACCGCGGCTTGCACGGCCGGGTCGGGATTGAGCGGGTCGAGGTTGGCGGGCGCTTGGGGCAAACCGGCCAGCATCGCCGCTTCGCCCAGGCTGAGCTGGTCGACATCCTTGCCGAAGAAAGTCTGCGCGGCCGTCTGCGCTCCGTAAGCCAGATTGCCGTAATAGATCTCGTTGAAATACATTTCGAGGATTTCTTCTTTGCTCTTTGATTGCGTCAGGACAATCGCCAGCAAGATTTCCTCGGCTTTACGCGCGATGCTGCGTTGGGCCCGCTTCTCGAAGTCGAAGAAGACATTGCGCACGAGCTGCTGCGTGATGGTGCTGCCGCCGGGTGTATTCTCGCCGGCGGAGGCGCCGAGGTAATTCAGCGCCGCGACGGCGGTGGCGGCGACGTCAATGCCGATGTTTTTGAAAAAGGTGTCGTCTTCGATAGCGATGGTGGCCAATATCAGAGATCGCGGGATGCGGTCGAAGCTGACGTGAACGCGCCGCCCTTCGCCAAAAGCCTCGTAGAGCTCATTGCCGTAGCGGTCATAGATGAATGTGCTTTCGAAGCCGCGGTAGTTGTCAACCACGGCAACGCGCTCGGTCCATTCGGCTTCCACCTGGGGCAGGAAGACCATCGCCGCGCCGACTGTCAAAAGCGTCAGGCCGCCGCAAAACGTCAGACACAATCCAGCCAATACCCAAATGCAGCCCACTGGCAGGCCCAACACGCGGCGCTTGCGTCGGCGCTTGTGCGGCAGTTTGCCCGCCTCCACTGCTCTCCGATGATGTTGCGCGCTGGGCGGACCCGGTACCGGTTCATGCGAGTCGGGCAAGGGCGGCAGCGTCGGGGCTGAAGGCGAAGGCCGGCGAGCCGCATTTGCTCCCGCTCCCACGGCATGAGCGGACTGAATCGTTGACCGTAGGTCGGTCTTGGGCGAATCCTGTGGGGCGGCGATCTGACTGTAAGCCGGCAATGTGACCAGCTTGCCCGCTTCCTTGCGAGCATCACGCGGGGTAACCTCGTCCAGTTCCGAAACATGAGGCAGCGAAAAGGGCACGTTACTTCCCGCATCGACCTTGACCAATTCGGTCGTCATGGTGTCGTCGTCAAGCGCCGGCGGCGGACCAATTCGCTCCGTCGTGTCGAAATCCTCCGTATCGAGGTTGCTAGGCTTTTCGTCCGGCGTCATCGCCTCTCCGGCATTGCTGCTGAATATATTTTAACAGAATAAACCACTCCGCTTATACGCGCTGGACGCCCCGCCGACGACAAGCCTACGTTGTCGTAGTCGACGGCCTGTCATCGCTCTTGAAGAGCCCGGGGCGGAAAGGCATGAACTGGTTATGCGCCAGATTGACTGATAGAATTGGCGCTCGGAGTCCGCGGAGACAGCTTATGGATAACCAGCCGGTCTTGAGTGAAGCCCCGGAACTTGAGCTTTCCATTGTCATCCCCATCTACAATGAAGAAGGCAATATTGAAACGCTGCATCGTGAGTTGAGCGAAGCGCTGGCTGAGATCGGGCGCGACTACGAAGTCATCGCCATCAATGATGGCAGCCAGGATCGCAGTTATGAGCTGCTAAACGGAGTACAGGCGCGCGACCGGCGTTGGCACATCATTCACTTCCGCCGCAACTTCGGGCAGACTGCTGCGATCGCAGCCGGCTTTGACGCGGCGCAGGGCGAGATTGTAATCACGATCGATGCTGATTTGCAGAATGACCCGCGCGATATCAAGCTGTTGCTTGACAAATTCGGTGAGGGCTACGATATCGTCAGCGGCTGGCGACAAAACCGCAAGGAGCCGTTTTTGCTTCGGCGGCTGCCTTCGGCGATGGCAAATGCCTTAATCTCCCGCAGTACCGGCATCAAGCTGCATGATTATGGCTGCACCTTAAAAGCCTATCATTTTGATGTGGCGAAAGGCGTTCAACTCTACGGCGAACTGCACCGTTTCATTCCGGCGCTGGCGCGGCAAATGGGCGTCCGCGTCGCCGAAGTCCCGGTCAAGGATCGCGCACGTAAATGGGGCAGCAGCAAATACGGAATCAGCCGCACATTCAAAGTTGTGCTCGACTTGATCGTAGTCGTCTTCATCTTGAGCTATTTCAATCGACCGTTATATGTCTTCGGCGCAGCGGGATTTCTGGTGGGCGGCATCGGCACGCTGCTAGGGGCATATCTGACGGTCTTCAAGCTGCTGACGGAGAACAAAATCGGTGATCGTCCCTTGCTGCAGCTGGCGGCGCTTCTGATGGTGCTGGGCGTTCAGTTTGTCAGCACCGGTATCGTCGCCGATATGATCATGCGCACCTACCACGAGTCACAGCACAAGCCGATTTACTTCGTCCGCGAGCGGCGGCGCGCCGAGCCCGAGGAAGACCAAGCCGAACTGGAGCGCGTCTAGGGCGACGGCGCCTCGAAATCGCGCGGCCCATCATAGTCGGAAAACTGAATACGCCAGACGGACGGTTCCACTTCCGGCTCACCAACGGTCTCCAGCATGGTGATTTCCAGCACGACGAAGCGCCCGTCGTTCGCGGTGATATAAGCCACGAGTTCGACATCATCCCCCGGTTCGATGAAGCCGAAGAGCAAGCCGGATACGCCGGCGCCCGCCGCCCGCGCGCCGAGCTTCCATGCAGGTTGCTCATTGATCAGCGCCTGGTCGTCGGTGATCCGAGGGTCTTGCAGATCCGCCATGACGGATTCGATCCCGTCGCCGGGCGCCAAAAGGCGATTGACATCGAAGTCTTCGAAGGCGGGCTGCTGGAGCCAAGGCGCGCCACTCGGGAAGCTAAGCCACTGCCGGTCGCCAAGCGAATATATATCCAGCGACAGCGGAATGAACAAGCGGACCGAGGCGCTGATGTGCAGTTCGTCAGGGCTAATGTACTGCGCCTCAGCGCTCTGCAGCGTGGCGGGCAGCATATTGACCCCGTCAAAGGTCAGCGACAGCGGATAGGGCTCGCCGGTTTGAGTGATCGTCAGCTTGAAGCTGTCAGCCGCTTGAAGGCGGTCGACCGCGGCATCGAGCAGCGCCTGCGCCTGCGCTTCACTTTCCTCCGATTCTTGCGCCAAGGACTGGCCGCCGGGGGCGAGAAGCAAGGTCAGGAAAAGAATGCAGAGAATGCAGAATCGCACGGTGTCTTCCTCAACTGGCGCAGCGCGTATCAGCATTATCACTTACTACACCTGGCCCTGGCAATCGTCGCGCCATACAATTCACCTACTCCCGCCGCTCATAAGACGCCTGAGCCCTCTCCTCCAAGACAGAGAAAACCAGCAGCGGACTTTCGACTTGTTCGATGGCGGACAGCATCGCGCGCGCGGTCAAGCGGTATTCGCCCGGCGTCAAGGTCCACCATGTCTCCCAAGGCGCCTTGTCGACGACGGCGACAGTTTCGCCGTTCAAGCGAAATTCGACTTTGCCCGTCCCCGCCGGCGCCCCCACCGCGAAGCGCAATCGCTGTGATTCCTCCGGAAGTTGCCCACTGCGCCGGAACACCGTGTAGGGATCGGGCGACAGCCAGCGCAATGATCCCCCCGCGGCTGAAACTAGCCCGCCAAAATCGACCGGGGCTGATGGCAGGCCGTGACGGAGCGCCCAATCATTTGCCTCCGGCGGAAGCACCAGGAAAACTTGCTCCAGACGATCAGCCGGCCTTGTGTTTTCGTCGGCTATAAAGCCGGTCGCGCGGTCGATGACAAAAGGCTGATGGAAACTGTCGAATTTGCGCGGCTCGGTGCCGGGGATGAAAAGCTCGGTGGTCCGCCGGCGGCAGTACTTGGTGGGCAGCAGTCCGCTAAACCGGCAGACCTCGAGGGAGACAAGGCCCGGCGGCTCAACAAACCACGAGGGCGGACCGCCCCTAGTCACCGCGCGCATAAACAGATTGTAGATCGGGCCGGCGCCGCTGACGCCGCTGACATCCAGCATCGGCGCGTTATCGGCATTACCCACCCAAACGCCAACCACCAACTCCGGCGTGTAGCCAAGCGCCCAGTTGTCACGGAAATCGGTGGTCGTGCCGGTTTTGGCGGCGGCGGGAAAACCCAGATTGAGCGGACTGTTCGCACCGAAGGCTGGTATCCGCGCTGACTTGTCCGCCAGGATGTCGCTGATGATATAAGCGATGCCTTCGTCGATCAGGCGGCGATTCAGCATCGCCGGCTCGACCTCGTAGATTCGCTTCCCGCTCGAGTCGGTGATGCTCAGTATGAGCTGCGGCTCGATATCGTAGCCGCCGTTGGCGAATGCGGCGTAGGCTTCGACCAGGTCGAGCAAGCGCACTTCGCCACCACCAAGGGTAATTGACAAGTCGACGCGGGCGTTATCGCGCAAGTTTTCCAAGCCGAGCTCGCTAACGAAGTTCACAAAGCGCTCGATGCCGATATGCTCAAGCGCGATCACCGCGGGGATGTTGTAGGACGATGCCAGCGCCTCCCGCAAGAGGACCGGCCCGTGCTCCACAGCCCCATAATTCGCCGGAACATAACTCTCCAGTTTTTTGGTGATGAACGGCCTGCGCACATCGAGAAACATGGTGGCGGCGGTATAGGGCTCGGCATAAGCCGGGTTCATCGCCTCAGCGTAGGTGAAGGGCTTGAGCGCGCTGCCCGGCTGGCGGTACGCGAGCGCCGCGTTGACCGCGCCGTCGATGCCGTCGTCAAAATAATCCGGGCTGCCAAGCAGCGTCAGAACTTCGCCCGTACGAGGATCGAGGGCGACAAGCGCCGCATTGTTGGCCTTGGCCGGGCGCTGCCCGCTGGCGGGATGATTGAGCGCATGGAGCTGCCTGCGGACGATATTCTCGGCGTGTTTCGTCCAATCGAGATCGACAGATGTGACCACTTCCAGGCCACCGGAATGCAGGGCGGAAGAATAGTCCCGCTCGAGGATGCGCCAAACCTCCATGACGAAGTGCGGCGCTTCGATGGGGAAAACTGCCGCCGCGAACTGCAACTCGTCCCGCCCCGCCGCGCCCGCCTGTTCCTCGGTGATGAAGCCGTTTTCCGTCATCAGCCGCAAAACAACCGCTTGACGGGCTTTGGCGCGCTCAAAGCGGGACAAGGGATCGTGGCTGATGGCGTTTTGTATGATCCCCGTCAGCAGCGCGCATTCCGCCAGGGAGAGGTCGGCGGCGCCTTTGGCAAAATATGCTTGGGCGGCCGCTTCAAGACCGTAAGCGAGATTGCCGAAATAGACCTGATTGAGATAGAGCGCAAGGATCTCCTCTTTGCTGAAGCGCGCCTGCAATTGCAGCGCCAGGACCATCTCGCGCAGTTTGCGGCGCAGGCCCCCATTCAGCGTTTCGCGCTGGTCGAACAAGAGCAGGCGTACCGTCTGCTGCGTGATGGTGCTGCCGCCGGCGACGATCTCGCCTTCGCGCAGGTTGAGCCAAAGCGCGCGCGCGATTCCAACCGGGTCGACGCCGGGGTGCCGGAAATAATTGGCGTCTTCGGTTGCGATCACGGCGTTGACGCAGTCTATGGGCATCTGAGACAGTCTCAGCTGACGATTGCGCCCGCGCTCTCCCGGCAGAATCTCATAGAGCAAGCGTCCATGCCGATCCAGGATGCGCGTCGACGGCAGCGCCATTCTCGCTTCCAGGTCCTCCAGCGCCGGCAGGTCGACCAGCGCCCAAGCCAGAAAAACGCCGGCCAGCGAGACTAACAAAAGCAGAAGGAGGAAGCCCACCTTGCCAAGGCGCGAGCGCCGGCGCAACCGGATCAACATATGACGATACTCATCGGCGTGACTAGAACTCGCGCTGTATCAAGTATTGCGCCCATTGCGCCAAGAGTGATCGATAGTTGTTGGCGGGCAGAGCATCAAGATAGGCCAAGGCCTCGCGGACGTATTGACGAGCGAGGGATTGCGCATAGCTTACGGCGCCGGAATCACGCAGCAAAGCGATCACCTGCTGTACATCACCAGCGCTCGCCTCCCCGTCGCCCAGCGTTCGCAGCAACATTTCTCGTTGACTGTCATCATCAACCCGGGCCAGCGCCTTAAGCGTCAGCAAGGTCGTCTTGCCCTCGCGAATATCAGAGCCGACCGGCTTGCCCAACTGCTGCGCATCGCCGACCACCCCCAGGATGTCGTCCTGAATCTGGAAGGCTGTGCCGCAGAGGCGACAGAACTTTGCGATCGCCGCGGCAGCGGGCGAAGCAGAAGAAGCGTCGTTCAAGGCGATGGCAGCGCCGGCGCGCCCGGCGAACTCATAGAGCACACCTGTCTTCTTCCAAAGCACATCGAGGATCGTGCCCTCGTCGAGCTGCAAAACCGGGCCCGAGTATTGCACATCGAGAGTCTCGCCTTCAACCAGCAGCGGCGTCACCCGGCCAGCGAGGTCCTGCGCCAGCCGAATGACGACTTCAGCCGGCACGCCGCATTCCAAATGCGCCTCGAAAAGCAGCGACCAGGACCAAGATTGCTGCACATCGCCGGCCAGCATCGCGATTGATCTGCCGTAATGCTCGGCTTCGGAATCCGTCCAAGCAAATTCCGCCGATGCCCGTCGGGCGAATTCCCGATGCACGGTAGGCCGCCCCCGCCGCGTATCATCGCGGTCGATGACATCGTCATGAACCAGCGTCCAGGTGTGATAGACCTCGATCGCGGCCGCGACTGGCAAGGCCTGCGCTTCGTCGCCGCCCAAAGCGCCGCAAGCCAGCATCGCCACGGCCGGCCGCAGCGATTTGCCGCCACCTTTGACGTAACTATAGACGGCATCGCGGATATGATCCGGCTGGAAGCGCTGCACGAAGCGCTCCTGCATCAGGTATTCCAGCAGCAGCCGCTTCCGGCTGGACACCGCATCCAGCAGTTCACTAAAGTCCTCGTCCGTCGGTGGGGTTGACATACAGTAACTCTATCCTGACCGTCGGCTATAACATCATTTTATCATTTTGGCTTTGCGCGCCAAATTTAGCATCGGTCATTTCGGCTTACCGTCCGCCAATCCCAAAGCCTGACTGATAAGACCCTGGTTTCCCGCCCGTCATTTGAGGAAAGCAACTCATCCGGCGAGCGATGTGATCTCAATATCCCGCAGATGCAGCGATTGCGTCTGCGGCAGACCCAAGCGTCCCCAGCCAAACCTGCCTAGTGGCGTGACAACCGCATATTGATTGTCTATCCAGGCGATGAAGCCCAGCTTGTTCCGCGTGACATCTTCGGCCTGGAGCGCGACTTGGCCGTCAACACTAAAGACGGCGCCGTCCCCCCGCCATTCAATGCTGTAGCAGTGCCAATCTTTCAGCAAACTGGTATCTAGCAGCGCCTCATTCACACCGATGGCGCGTTGACCGAGGGGCCAGAGCGATCTGTAAAGCGCCGCATTTCGCATAAGAAGGAAGCCAAGCGGCGCGAGGGGCAGCAAGGCAAAGAATCGCCGATTCCGCGCGTTGAATGTCGCCGCTTTCCAACCATTGCCGGGGACGCCTTTCGCCAGCGCCATATCGCTAGGCGGGCTGGCGAATATAAACCAGATCGCTTGTGGCAGCCGGTATGAATGCCGCCCGGGCGCGAAGGCATGGTTCCAAAAACCGAAACCGGCCGTGCCGCGCAGCTCGCCCTGGGCACGAGCTTTTAGGCTCAGGCGCAGCGGAGGTTCATTGGAGAAGTCGGCGCGCTTGGCGTAATCGCTGATCTGGGCGTTACGGTAACGGACGGACTGCCGCCGCGGCAACGTGAGGCTGAAGCCGATGTCATCGAGCCGGACCGCCCCGCCGCCTTGCTCTGCCACATGCCAAACCTCCAGTGATGGCACGGCAACTCACCGCACGGCGAACGTGCAGCTTTCCTCTTCGAATTCGATTGGAGTGCCGGGACCGTAATTCGCATAGCCATCGCTGATCGCGTTGCGCCAGGTGACGCGATAAGTGATCCGGTACTCTCCAGCGGCAAGTGGACCAAAGGGCACATGCCAATAGACGACGTGCTGCGTCCCGCTGGCGCGCGGATTCCCTCGGTATTGGTTGACATTGGCCAGCGCCTCGCCATTGACGCGCAACTCATGCGTCGCGTTCGACATGTGGTCGCGCAAATAAGCTTCCGTGCTGGCGAACCAGGCCCAATAAATCCTGATCGTGGAGCCAGGGCTAAGGTCGGACGGCCCGCTGATGCCGAAGGAGGCATCATCACAGAAGGCAAAGACATTGACGTTAAATCGTGGCGGCGCGGTCGGCCCGGCGGGGGTATCTGTCGGCGGTGCGGTTTCGGTGGGCGCTGCGGTGGGCGTCGCCGGAGCGGCAGCGTGTGTCGCAGCGACCAGAACGGTCGCCGTCAGGTTCATGGAGTCGACATCGGCGATTTCAACATTGAAGACGAGTATGCCATCCTCGGCCGATGCGTCCTCAGCGCCTTCAGCCGCGCCCACTTCAACCACCACGCGCGTTTCCCCGCTGATGGTGATGGCGTCGCTTTCGGCCTGCACGTCCAGCAAGCCGGCGCTGACCCAGCCTTCCGCGCCATTCTCCAAGCGCACATTATACCAGTCTTCGTCCTCGCTCGTCCCTAGAATCTGCACGCCGCTGCCAGGATCCAGCGCATTGAATACGGGGAAGTCGGTGCCCGGCCCGCGGCGGACATTGGCGCGGCGCCGCGAGCTGACGATGGCGAATACGGTCGGCGTGGCCGATGCTGTCGGCGTGTCACTTGCCGTCGCGGTGGCGGTCGGCGAATTCGTGACGGTTGGGGTATCGGTCGCGGTGGCTGTCGCCGTCGCGGTAGCCGTGTCGGTCGCGGTCGGCGGGATCGGTGTATTGCTTGGCGTCTGAGTTGCCGTCGGCGCCAGCAGCGCGTCCAAACTGCAGGCCGTCAGCAACAGGCAGAGCAACACTGACACAGCCAGTAGCCGCGTCAGACTCCCGGCGATTGAATGAAACACAGTGTGATATGAGGCCGACAAAGGAAATTCACTCCCGAAAACCTAAGGTGGCGCACTTCACATCGCTGTCCATTATAGGCGGCTGTGGTAGAGCACGCAAAACCGCCGGAGCGCGCCTGCCCTGTCCGCAGCGACATTGCCTCTTGATTTTTCGCCCGTCGCCGACTATGCTGGTTCGCAGTTTAGAGTGCCTGTAGCTCAGTGGATAGAGCACTGGTCTACGGAACCAGGTGTCGGGAG
>JAPOYU010000053.1:0-20063 GCA_026706395.1 Chloroflexota bacterium | reverse complement strand
AGAGCACTGGTCTACGGAACCAGGTGTCGGGAGTTCGAATCTCTCCAGGCACGAATCACGAACCAGCCGATCGGCTGGTTTCGCTTTTCGGCTGTGACCGGCCTTCAGCGCTAATCTACCAACTGCAACTTGCGGAATTGAGGCTTCTCGCCCGGCGCCGGCGAATTGATGAATGCCCCGCGCGCTACCACCGCCTCGCGCCCGCCCAATGATTCGATCCGCTGCAGTTGATCCGCTTTCGCCTGTCGATCCACTGCTTCGGGATCAAGTATCGCGCGCAGTTGCGTCGCGAAATTTGCGAGCAGCGTCTGCGAGCGCTTGTTCGGATTCGCCGCCAAATCATGCGCTTCACACGGATCGGCAATTAGGTCGAATAGCTGCGGCGGCGCCCCAACATGATAGATGTACTTGTAGCGCCGGTCACGAAGCATGTAATGCGCATTATTGGACGCAATGGCGTGATACTCGGCGAATATGGTCCGATCGCGGTCTGTGCCGGCAGCGATGTCCCAAATCGATTCACCCGGCAATTCCTCGACATCATCAGCAGCCCGGCAGCCGACAGCGTCCAATACCGTGGGATAGCAATCGACCAATGAAATCGGCGTATCGAGCACCACCCCCGCTGGCACATCCGGACCTGACAAGACAAACGGAATCGCCGACGCTTCTTCGTACATGGTGAACTTGCCGAAGATGCCGCGCGCGCCCAGATGCTCGCCGTGATCCGATGTATAGATGACACGAGTCTTATCCCCAAGACTCAGCGAGTCCAGCGCCGCCAGCACCTGCCCGATCTGATCATCAAGGAAAGTGCAGATGCCATAATACGCCGCATGCAGTCGCCGGATGGCCGCTTCGTCGAAGGGTTGGTCGTGGCTGAAGAATCGCCGCATATACTCATAGGCCGGATGTCGCGGCCAGTTCGCCTCGTCCCATTGCGGCGGCAGCGCGATGTCCTCATGCCGATACAGCTGATAGGTCTCGGGCGGCGCCAGAAAGGGCGGATGCGGCGTCACGAACGAAAGAAACAGCACCCAGGGCTTCTCGTCATTCGCGCGCTCATGCAGCCAGCGAATCGCATTATCCCGATTGCGGATATCGTACTGCTGATAAGTGGAGTCGCCGGGACCGGCTTCGTCGATGCCGACCCGATAATTCCGCCGCAGCGAGCCATCGCGGATGCCGCTGGCCGGGTCGCCGATGCCTTCTACCACATGCAGCGGCTCAATCTCCTGCGTAAAGCCGTTGTCATCTTCGGCGCTGCGGAAATGCAGCTTGCCGATAGAATCGACGCGGAAGCCTTCAGCCTTCAGCCTGTGCCCCCAGCTGGGCACACTGCCATCATAGGGCAAGCCGTTGTCCCAATTGCCGATTTGATGCACATAGCGGCCGGTGGCCAAGGAAGCGCGCGCCGGGACGCAGATCGCGCAGTTGGTATACGCATTCCTGAAGCGCGTTCCGCCAGCCGCCAGCCGGTCTAAATTGGGCGTCCGCACGATTCTGTGCCCGGCACAGCCCATCGCCGCCGCCTGATGCTGGTCCGAGATGATGAATAGCAGGTTCTTAGGTTCCATCCGCAAATCTTAGCGCACAATTGTTACGTCAAGCAAAAACTGGGTACGTGTGTCTTCTCGATTTCTTTGCCACCGAGTACACCGAGTTCATTGAGTAAACAAAGTGTCAGGCACGGCCATCGCAGGATGATATAAGGGCGACTGACGGTCGGTGTCTACGCGACCCTGCGAGTCGCCCGCAGCAGGAACAATTGCGGTACGGGCTACCCTAGGGTCGCCTGTAAGCCTGCATAACCTCGTTTCTCGGTGTACTCCTCCCCCTCTGTGTACTCGGTGGCCAGCATGTTTGAATATCCGCCGCTTGCGGCAGTGGCAATCGTCGCCGACATCGATATACTTGGCGGAATGTCACTCTTTGGTGAGCGTAATCCATGACTCGCATCATCCACGCAATGCCGCTTGAACGCCTGGCGCGCGACATATTCGTCGCCCTTGGCGCGCCGCCGGATATCGCCGCCGCTGTCGCCGAGTCACTGGTGCAGTCCAACCTCTTTGGTCATGACTCGCACGGCGTGCTGCGCATCAAGCAATACGCCACGATGATCCGCGCTGATATGATCCAGCCGGCCGAGCGACCGCGGATTCGCAAGCGTTTCGGCGCCACGGCGATGGTGACTGGCGGCTACGGCTTCGGGCAGGTCGGCGCGCGTTACGCCGCTGAACTGGCGACTGAAATTGGCGCGGAACAGGGCATCGGCGCAGTCTCGCTGGGGCAGTCGACGCATGTCGGGCGCCTGGGCGAATACACGGCGATGATTGCGGCCGAGGGGCTCGTCGGCATCGGATTCACCAGCGGCACCATGTACAGCGGCTGGGTGACGCCCTATGGCGGGCGCGAGCGGACCTTCGGCACCAATCCGATGTCTTTCGCCGTGCCCGGCAACGCTGGCGAGACGCTCTTGCTCGATTTCGCGACGTCCGGAATCGCACACGGCAAGATCTTGCTGGCGCGGGCGAAAGGCGCGCCTTTGTCAACCGGCATGATGCTGGACAAGGACGGACGCCCTACCACGGACGCCGGCATCCTCGATGATGGCGCAGTCTTGCTGCCGATGGGCCTGCACAAGGGTTCCGGCTTGTCGCTGATGATGGAAATCATCCCCGCCCTGCTCGCGGGGCATCGTCCCATCAGCTCGCCCGAGTTTCACTTTGGCAATCCCACCCTGCTTATCGCCTTGGCGCCGGGTGCATTTGATGAAGAAACCGACTTCGTGCACCATGTCGAGACGTTGAAACGGCGCGTCAAAGCCGTGAAGCCGGCGGCTGGTTTCACCGAGGTGCTGCTGCCGGGCGAGCCCGAAGCGCGCTCATACGCAGAGCGCGTCAAATCGGGCATTCCCCTGCCGGCCGCGGTCTGGGCGGATCTCCGCAGCTTGGCGGGTGAGTTGGGGGTTCGAATACCTACCCCTCCCCCGGCCCCTCCCCAAAGCATCGGAGAGGGGTGACTCCGTTCTGCGGTACGAAGTTTGCGCGGCGCTTACGCTCTCAAAGACAGTAGGCTATGTAATCGCGTCAAGAGCAGTGTCCGTCAGTAGAATTTACGAAAAACGAGTTAAACAATAGAATCAAAGGAGACTGAGCGGATGTATCAACCCAAACCGACAAAAGGCAATACCGACTGGTTCACGCATGACCGCTTTGGCATGTTCATCCATTGGGGTTTATACGCCCTGCCCGCGCGTCACGAATGGGTCAAACAGCGTGAAGAGATGACGGACGAGCAATACGCGCCCTACTTCAAATACTTCAATCCGGTCCGCTTCGATCCCGACCGCTGGGCGGAGCTGGCGGCCGACGCCGGCATGAAATACATGGTCATCACCTCCAAGCACCATGAGGGTTTCTGCCTTTGGGATTCGCAATTCACCGATTACAAGGCGACCAATACGCCCTGGGGCGGCGATCTGCTCAAGGAGGTCATCCGCGCCTTCCGCGGCCGTGGCTTGAAAGTGGGCTTCTATTATTCGCTGATCGATTGGCATCATCCCGATTTCACCGTCGACATGCGGCATTCACAACGCAACCACCCGGATCGCGCGCGCTTGAATCAGGGCCGGGATATGAGCCGCTATCGCGACTACATGAAGAACCAGGTACGGGAACTGCTCACGAATTATGGGGTAATCGACGTTATCTGGTACGACTTTTCTTATCCCGGCGAGGACGGCAAGGGGCGCGACGACTGGGACAGCGAAGGCTTGGAAGCGCTAAGCCGCTCACTGCAGCCGAATATCATCATCAATAATCGGCTTGACCTGCCCTCTTCGGCCGACATTTACACGCCCGAGCAATTCCAGCCGCGCAGCTGGGTGCACGTCGATGGCGAGCCGGTCGTCTGGGAGACCTGCCAGACCTTCAGCGGCTCCTGGGGCTATCACCGCGATGAAGCCACCTGGAAAAGCCCGGGCCAGTTGATTCGCATGCTGGTCAACACCGTCTCGACCGGCGGCAACCTGCTGATGAATGTCGGTCCGACGGCCTTGGGAGAACTGGACGCGCGGGCGGAAGCGGCCCTCGGCGTCTATCGCGACTGGATGACAAAACACAGTGAGGCGATCTATGGCTGCACCGCCAGCGCTCTAACCGCGCCGCAGGACTGCCGCCTGACGCAAAATCGCGACCTGCTCTACGCGCATGTCTTCGCCTACCCCTTCAAGCATCTGCATGTCGATGGCTTCGGCGACCGCATTGAATACGCCGAATTCCTGCACGATGGCAGCGAGATTCACTTCAGCGTCGACCAAGTCAACACAGCCCGCCTTGAATTGCCGGTCATTCAGCCGGCGACGGAAGTGCCAGTGATTAAGCTGTATTTGAAGCCGGCTTAGACGACTGTGTAAGAATTTGAAAAATAAAACCGCTCGCGACGCGACTTAGGCCGCGAGCGGTTCTTTTGTGTTGGCGGGCGACCCAAGGGCCGTCCCTACAGCTTTCGCAAAGGTCAGTCGACGACGGCTTCGGGGATCGGCTCGCTTTCGCGCGCGTCGGCGCCATTGCCACCGTGTGACAGGGCCGCGCCGGCGCCCATCGTGCTGACGAAGTTCTGTACCATGCTGGTCAGCTCCATCGGCAAGACGAATTTGGTCGAGGGACTGCTGCCGACCTTTTCCAGCATCTCCATATATTGCAGCGCCATGGTCTTGTTATCGATATCACGGGCATGTTCGTGGATAGCCTTCAGCGCCTTGGCATAACCTTCCGCCGTCAGCAACTGCGCCTCTCGCTCGCCTTCGGCTTTCAAGATTTGCGACTGCTTCTGGCCCTCCGCTTCCAGGATCGCCGATTGCTTGCTGCCTTCGGCACGCTCTATGGCGGCTTGCTTTTCACCTTCCGCCATCGTAACTTCGGCGCGGCGCTCGCGCTCGGCGCTCATCTGCCGGTTCATCGCGTCCTGGATGGCGCGCGGGGGCTCAATCTCGCGGATTTCGACCGTTGTAATCTTCATGCCCCAGCGCTCGGTCGTCTCGTCCAGCTTGACGCGCAACACATCGTTGATCTGGTCGCGGCGGGAAAGCACATCGTCCAGCACAATATCGCCGATGACGGCGCGCAGGGTCGTCGTGGCGATCTTGCCGGTCGCGTCCACCACATCGCCGACCTTAGTCACGGAAAGCTCCGGATCGGTGATGCGGTAGTAAACCAGAAAGTCGATGCCTATCGAGGCGTTGTCTTTAGTGATGGCGGTCTGTGACGGGATGTCGATGATCTTCTCGCGCATATCGACCTTGATCGCCGATTCCACGAAGGGAACGACGAAGGTCAAGCCGGGACCGCGCACCGCCCGGTAGCGCCCGATGAAGAAGATGACCAGCCGATCATACTCCTTGACGGCGCGAATGGTCGTGCGCAAAAGCGCCACAATGGCGAGGATGACCAGGACAATGACCACCCCTTGTCCACCGGCGCTCAAAACTTCAGTAAAATTGTCCATTTCCCACTCCTTAAATCCAAGGGATTTTCGATTTGCACGCTACTCTTGCGCGTCTTCCCGTTTTGCCTTTTCGACATGCAATTCCAAGCCGTCCTGCTGCGTCACCACGATTTCGGCGCCGCTTTCCAGCCGGCGTCGGCTGCGAGCGGTCCAAAGCTCGCCCTTCACTTGCACCGTGCCGCGGTCTTCGATTGTCGCCATGACCCGCCCGCGCGCCCCGACCAGAAACTGATCCTTCTGCGTCGACGAGAGTTCGCGCTGCTGTTTGAGGATCGAGCGCAGGATCGTCCGATGATAGCCCCAAGCCAGCAGGACGCCGACCACGATGAGCAGCGGCGAGACGCTCGCTTCGGCGAAAAGAAAGAAGCTCGCGAGTGCTTGCAGCGCCAACCCGCCAATAGCCAGGTGCTCCCATTCCGATTTGAGCAGCGGCAGCAGGAAGAACAACGATGCCCCCGCCACCAGCGCGATCACCGCCAGCCAGTTGGCCGCCAGCAGGCTCATCAAATAGACCGTGCCCAGGATCAAGCCGGCGCCGGCGATCTCGGCAACCCCCGTGCCCGGGATATACGTGCCGGTTGCGCTGATCCACAGACCAGCCATCAGCAGGAGATAAATGACGTTGGGATCCTGCAAGAAGTCCATAATTCAACCCCTACTCGAACACCGCCGCGACCGCAATTAGCACTAGGATTATGATGATGCCCCAAAATCCCAAGTTGAGCAAGAACGACAGTGCAGCGACGACTATCCCGATGAGCCAAGCCAACACGCCGAAGATCGAGCCGCGGAATATAAAGGCCAATATCAATAATACCAGACAAGCATCTCCGTCTCCCAACTCTGCCCTATTTCTCAGTATAAGCGATTCTCGGTTGGAAAAACCCTCAATCTTTGGGGGGAGGCGGAGACAGAAGATACACGGCGAATCTGTCACGCGCGTAGTCTTGCACTATGGCGAAACCCGCGTCGCGAAGCCCGGCCAGCCAATCTTCATGCCGCTGATCGATCGGCGCGACCAGGTATCTATCGCCGGCCTCGTCCAATGCCAGCGCGCCTTCAACCAGCGCATCCGCCGTCGGATAATGTACCCGCCGCTTGTCCTGCCACGCGCCCAGGTAGTAGCCCAATTGCCAGCCCAGCCAGGGATCATAGATGACGGCGGCAACCGGCTTGCTATTGAGATGCGCCGCCAGCGCGTCAATACCGGCGTAAGCTGCGCGATCGCCGCCCATCGGTGATTCGCCGTTCAGCGTCCAGAATCCGCCCAAAACGATCAGCGCAACAGCAACTGTCCATGCGCGATAACGCGAGAACGACCGACAATATGTGGCGACTCCGCCTGCGACCAGCAATATCACAAGCGGCAGGCACAACAGAAGGTAGCGGTCATACAGATTAAAGTTGAAGACAATGTGCGCGGCTGAGTAAACGACGAAGGCGATAAGAGAAACTCGCGGAATAACTGATGACCGCAGACTATGTTCGCGCGTGCGAGCAGAATATGCCGCGAACGCAACCAGGGTGCCCGTCACAGCCGGTGGTCCCAGCAGCCAAGCGCTCAAGCGCAGCCAAGCCAGAGCGCGCTCGAACCAGATGGCGGGCTCGGCAACAAGCTGACCCGGCGCGTTATTCGCCGCCGCTTGTAGAAAGATGCTCGTTTCCGGGCGGGCGGCATCCCAGAGCAGCAGCGCGCCAAGGACTGCGCCGAAGGGCAGAAGCAAACGCGGCGGGTCCCGCCTCGTTCCGCGCCTCGCGACAATGACGAGCAGGAAGAACGCGGCGAAGACAGCCTGCTGCTTGCTCCAGAAAGCCAGTCCCAGCGCGGCGCCCGCCATTCCCCAGCGTCCACTCAACGCGAGATACAGCGTCGCCGCCGACAGAAACAGCAGGCTCATATCGGTGAAAGCGCTCGCGCCGTAGGCCAGCGCATACGGCGACGTCGCCGCGAGCAGACCAGCCAGCAAACTCGCCGTTTCGTCTCGATAGATCCGCCACGCGAGGCGCATCATCAGCGCTGTGAGCAGGAGCGCCAGCATGACATTCGGCAGCATCCCGGTGAATTCGCCGAGGCGCGCATCGAGATGCAGGACACCGGCCGCGTCGGCGGTGTTGCCAATGGCCGCCATACTCAGCGCGCTCAAGTAGAGCGACAGCGGCGGCTTGTCCAGCGCGCCCGGCAGCAGCCAATCGCCCTTGACCGCAGCGCCGCGAGCGAAAGTCATGAAAAAGGCCTCGTCAGGCAGGAAGCGCAGATCACGCGTCAGATGATGAAACTGAAGCAGGCCAGCCAGCAGTATGATCGCCGCGCTCAGGGCCAGAACCCACACCCGCCGACCGCGCTCAGCCAAAGCGCTCCCGCAGGTAATCCAGCACCACGCGATCAATTGCGTAGCGATGCTCTCGCGGGTTCCAGCGCATCTCCAGGTTCTCGTTGCCAATCAGCAGAAAGAAGACCTGCTGGCATACTTCGTCCCAGTCGCCGTTGATCTCGCCGGTCATGTACCCTTGGCCGATCATGATCGCTTGCAGCTCGCTGGCGATGTCGCGGTCGATTCGAATGATGTCTTCCGGCTTGGAGGCCTGGAAATAGAGGTGGTGCATCTTAACCAATTCGATCAGCTGCCGCACCGGCTCGTCGGCATCATCCACGCGCAAGTCCAGATAGCGGTCGTTGTCCCCGCCGTAGCCGCCGCCGGGCCGCGCGACCAAAACGGCGGCCGATTGCTTGCCGCGGCGATCCCCGCCGGCGTGCTCGCCCGCCCGCAGCGCAGCCACCAAGCGATCCGCCAATTCACCGTCGGCTTGAGTGAAGCCGGTCGCCATCGCGTCGATCACCGCTTCGCCCGCTAGTAGATTGCCCTGTGCCGAAAAGCCCAGCCCTGTCTTGTGGCCGGCCCAGTCATGGCAGTCCGCGCCGGTATGCGCCGCCACATCGCCGCGCCCATCGACAAGCGCCACCTGCCGCGATTCGCGCCCCTCATCGTCTTTGAGCAGACGGCTCATGGCCGCTTCAGCCGAAAGACCGTCACCCATGAGCGCCAGGCCATCCGGACCGAAGCCCAACTTGGCGTAAGACTGCGTCGCCACAGCGCCCGCCTCCGCTCGCGCCCAGGGCACCACCGCGCCAACGGCGGGGAATTTGCTGGCGACCGCTACGCCCCAGGCATTCTCTTTTTCACAGTGGGCGACGATTGAAAAGGTATGGACTGCCATGATAATCCAGGCGGTTCAATTCAAAGCGCGATTATAACAGGCTCGCGAGAGCAGCGGTATAGCAGTCACGAGTTTCCCAGCGTTATCGCAGTTGGGTCAGAAAGCAATCTTCGTCAGCGAAACAGATGAGCCAACACTCGCAATCTTCGGCCGCATCAGCCAGAATCTAAGTTGAATCTCAATCCGAAAGCAGTTATGGACTATCGCATTCTAGGCCGAACCGGATTGCACGCCTCCGTCATGGGCATCGGCGCCGGCGGGCCCAGCCGTCTCGGCCAGCGAGACAGTATCCGCACCGAAGCGGAGTCGATCGACCTCGTTCTGCAGGGTCTTGATGCCGGCATCAACTTCATCGACACGGCCGAGGGCTACCGCACGGAGGAAATTGTCGGCGCGGCCATCGCCCGGCGCGACCGGGGCCGGATCATCATCTCGACCAAGAAGAGCTTGGGCCGAGAGAATATCTCCCGCGCAGCGCTTCAGAACGGCCTCCACGAGAGCTTGCGCCGTCTGCGCACCGACTACATCGACGTATACCATCTGCACGGCTTGCGGTCCGAGCAATACGATTACTATTACGACGAGATGGCGCCCCTGCTTCTCGACCTGAAGCGGCAGGGGCTCATTCGCTGCATCGGCGTGACCGAGAATTGGACCGACGACCTGGAGCACAAGATGCTGCAGCGCGCCCTGGAAGACGATGTCTGGGACGTGATCATGGTCGGCTTCAACCTGCTCAATCAAGGCGCTCGCGAAACTGTGCTGCGGGTCGCCAGCGAGAAGAACATAGGCGTCCTCATCATGTTCGCCTTGCGCCGCGCTCTGAGCCGGCCGGAACGACTGCGCCAGATACTGCGGACGCTGAGCGAACGCGGCGAGATCAGCCCCGATGAAGTCGACATCGAGGATCCGCTCGGTTTTCTGCTCGCCGATGGCTCAGCGGTCAGCATTCAGGATGCCGCCTACCGGTTCTGCCGGGCGGAAGCGGGGGCCCATGTGATCTTGTCGGGCACGGGCGATCCGCGGCACCTCGCCGACAATCTGGAGTCATTCGCCCGTCCGCCCTTGCCGCCGGAACATATCAAGCGGCTGAAGCAGATCTTTCGCGACGTGACCTCAGAAACCGGGCAGTAAAACGCCGTCAATGCTGGAATCACTGGAAAACAAAAAAGGGCAGGTTCTCAGACCCGCCCTTTTGGGAAACTCTGCTATGACTTGGCTTAGTGGCCGCCTATTCCTGAGCAGCCATCGTAGCCGGGGATGGACATCGGCGCCGGATTGGCGAGGCTGACATCGACATTGAGGGTGCCGTTCGCGCCGCCCTCAGCATGGCTGACGACCAGGGTGTATTCCCCGCTGGCCGGCACTTTGTAGTCGCTGATGGTCGCATCGTATTCGCTGCGCGAAATGTCGTCATCGCCGGTCAAGGCCTGTCCCTCGGGACCGATCAGGATGATCAGCGGATCGACGAAACCGGGCGCCACAGTCGATACGTCAATGTCAAGGATCTGGTTGCGTTTGGCGTCAAACGGAATGCTGTAAACCCAGCCCTCGCGCATCGGCAATTCGAAGCTGCTGTCGCCTTCGAGCTCGGCATGGAAGAGCGTGCGACTGCGGTTGAGCATGGCGTAACGATAGTAGTCAGCCGCGCTCGCCTCTTGATCGCCCATCGCTTCAAAGGTGATGCCGCGCGACAAATAGGGCAAGGTGTAGCTCTCGTCCAGGCGCATCGCCATGCCGATGTGAATGATGGAAGCTTCGTACTCGCCCAGGTAGCGGAAGGTGACGCCCAGCCAGTTCATCGCTTCAGCATCGTTGCGGTTGATGGTCAGAGCGCGGCGGAAGTTCTCCAGCGCGGTCTGATAATCGCCGGACATCAAGGCGCGGTAGGCATCGCTCTTATAGCGGGCGCTATCATTGCCTTGCGTGAACACACCGGCAATCTCGAAGGAGACATCGACTTTGCCTTCGGTGCTGCCGCCGGCATGCGTGAGCACGACAGCGTATTCACCGCTGACAGGAGCGCGGAAGTGGACGGCGCTGTCCCACCATTCGCCGGTGTCATCGTTGGCGGTCAAGGGCTCGCCCTGCGGGTCCAGGATCAGGACCAGCGGGTCCGCATCCAGATCGCGCTGGCTGCTGACGGCGGTGACCACGACATCTTGCCCGGCGCTGGCGTTGAAGGGCAGGACGTAGACCAGACCCTCAGCCATCTGCAATTCCAGCGTGCCTTCCCAGGCCAAATTGTCGTTGCGGATGACGCGCTTCTTCTTGCGCTTGATCCACTCGACATAGTCGTCCATGGCCGCTTCCATCTCGCCCATCTTTTCGTAGACGATGCCACGATTGAGATAGGGATAATCCGCATCAGGCACGAGCGACATCAACTTGTTGCAGTCAGCCAGGGCGGCGTCGAAGGCCTCAATCTCGCTCAATGCCCAGCAGCGGTTGTTCAAAGCGCCCAGCGCCTCCGGCTGCTCCTGCAGAACGACCGTGTAATCCTGCGCAGCCAAGCCGTGCTCATCGATCATGCTCTGGGCATAGCCGCGAGCGAAGTAGGTGTCGATATCGGCTTCGCCTTCCGCGATCAGCACGTCATAGAGGGCGATGGCGGAACGGTACTCTTCGTTCGACAAACTGGACCAAGCCATATTCTTGGCGGCGGTTGCGTTCAAGAAGCCTTTGGGCACAGCAGCCATCTCAGCCGCCTGCGCCATCGCCTCGGCCGCTTCAGCCAAGGCCGCTTCCTGAGCCGCAATGATCGCTTCCAGCTCGGCAATCACAGCATCGCTGTTGTCTTGGACCGGTGTTGCCGGAGACAAGAAGCCTATAGTGACGACCACAGCCACCAGCACCAACAAACCCTCGATTATCAGGGCGCTCGGGCGCTGGCTAAGCACGCGATCTTTGATGGAACGTTTGGGAATATCGTATTCCGGGTATTGTTTCGTCATAAAAATATCCCTCGCTCATTCACCTTTCGATGATAGAAATCACACCTTGACACTGAGTATAACACATCCGACGTCAGAACCGTCAAGTCGTTGCGTCATAAAAACCGCTACGCTCCACCTACGGCCAAACTACGATAATGCTCATAGCTGACCCGCGCAGCCGCTTCATAACCAAGTGTATCGTAAACGTTCGCAATCTCCAAATACATCTTCGGATAGGACGAACCAATGTGATACGCCAGATTGAATTGGCGCAATGCCTCTTCCTGCTTCCCCTGCGCCAGCATAATCCGCCCGAGGTTGTAATGCGCCAGGGCACAGACCTCCTGCTGACAATCCGGGAATATCTCCAGCACGTCCAGGCAATCGCGCGCAGCAGCGTCAAATTCGCCCATCTCCACCTTCAGCCAGCAGCGGTTCTCCAGAGCAATGGCATACTGCGGAAGTGACTGCGCCGCGAGCAATGCCTCTTCACAATGAGACAGAGCCGCCGCGAAATCGCCCGATTCGCCATATGCCCAGCAAAGAGCGACATGCGCGTCATTGTCCGCCGGCGCCAATTCAAGGACCTGGCGGAAGTCCCGTTGCGCCGCCAAATAGTCGCCCGCTTGCAGGTTCACATAGCCGCGCCAGCCATAATGCTTGGCGTCTTCCGGCGCGACCGCGATCGCGAAGTCATACATCGCCTCCGCCGCAGCGAATTCACGGCTTTGAATGTAGTCGATGCCGCGCTGCGTAAACGGCTCCAAGGCCACGTTGGTCGCCTGCGACATCGTTTCCGTCGCTGCCGGAGGGATCGCCGCGGGCTCCCCGTCGAAAGGATCGAAGAAATCAAAGGCGCGCCCGGCCGCCACCGTGATGACGATCGTCAAAGCGATTTCAAGGAGAATCGCGCTCCACCGCTGGGCGAAAAAACGCTGAATGATATTCCGCTGCGGCACATCGTAAACTGGATACTTATCGTACATGACCGCCTCAAGCTGTCTATGAACTCATTATAACGCAAGCGCCGGTGATTATGCCAAAAGATTAATCTACGCTTAGCCTATGCTGCCGATCTGATTTTCACGCGCCTGACTAAACTCTATCGCAATATCCTGAAGTCTTCATTAGCAAATTACACAAGATCAGTCGTTTTTTCTTTGTCCGCATTACACAGTGTCATCGCATCGCAAAACTGCTTCCCGTCGCTACAGTCGCGCTACAATCGTGACACCTCGCATTCACCATTCCAAGAAGGAGGAACCGTGAACGACAGGCATATACGCGATCAATTGGAAAACGCATTGACCAAGGCACAAGCTCATCAGACCTTCGAGAACGCGATCGCGGGCTTCCCGCCGGCCCATTACAACACCCGCCCGCCCAATACACCCTACACGTTCTGGCATCTGCTCGAGCATTTGCGCATCGCCCAAGCCGACATTCTCGATTACATCGAAAACCCAGGCTACCGCTATCTGAAGTTTCCCGATGACTATTGGCCGGCGCGGGAGCAAACGGCGGATGAGCTCGCCTGGCGGACGACGATCGACCGCTTTCAAGCCGATCTCGCTTCCCTGGTCAATATCATTCGCGACCCGACGCGTGATCTCATTGCTCAGATCCCCCACGGACAAGCCGGTCACACGATCCTGCGCGAGGCCCTGGTAGTCGCGGCGCACAATTCCTACCACATCGGCGAGTTCGGCATCCTGCGCGGCGCGATGGACCTATGGTAACTCGGCCGGTATACACAATCCAAAGAATGCAGTTTCCTGTCAACTAAATATTTTGCACGATATAATCAAATTGCACTGAGATGATGCGAGGAACATCATGGCTGTTCAACCGACCCTGCGTCTCACCGTCGAGGAATATCTCGCCTGGGAAGAAAGCAATTTTGAAAAACACGAATACATCGATGGCGAGGTACGCTGTATGGCTGGCGCTACGGGCAGACATAATCGCATCATGTCCAATACGAATACGGCGATCGGGCGACAGCTTGATGATTCGGACTGTTTTCTTCTGAGCAGTGAGATGAGAGTGAAATCGGGGGAAACTCGTTACGTATATCCTGATTTATCCGCAGTATGTGGCGAGGAGATCTTCCAACGCGAAAACGAGATGGAGTTGCTCAATCCAATTCTGGTGATTGAAGTAACCTCGCCGTCCACCATAGATATTGACCGCGGCGAAAAACGCGACTCCTATCTCACTGTATCCTCAATCCAGACTTACCTGATCATTGACCAGCATCGCCCATGCCTCGAACTCAACACTCGGGCTGACATTGGCTGGGGGGTAGAGATTTTTGAGCGCTTGGACGACGTTATTCCGCTGAAAATACTCAACTGCGAATTGCAATTGGCGCAGGTCTACCGCGGCATCACTTTTGACGAAGACTAATCCTCAACCGCCTGCAAAAGCATTTGCAGCGCCGCCACGACGCTCGACAGCTTGTTGTCTATCCGATTCCCGCTCCAGACCTGCCTTTCCAACCGCAGAAGTCCACCTCGTCCAGCCAGCCCGATGAACGTCAAGCCGACCGGCTTCTCAGCACCGCCGCCGCCGGGTCCCGCGATGCCGGTCACGCTCAAAGCGTAGTCGGTATCAAAGAGCGCCAGCGCGCCCAGTGCCATCTCGCCGGCCGTCGCCTCGCTCACCGCGCCGTGTTTTAGCAAGGTCGCTTCGCGCACCTTGAGGAAGTTCATCTTCGCTTCGTTGGAATAGGTCACCAGCCCGCCCGGCACATAGGCGGAACTGCCGGCGACATCCGTCAAGGCGCTCAGCAGCAAACCGCCAGTGCAGGATTCAGCAGCGCAGACGGTGCTGCCCTTCGCCGTCAGCGCCGCGCCAACGCTTTGCGAGAGCGCCAGCAAGTCCCGCGACATCAGACCTGGACCAGAATCAGCGTATTGCCCTCGCAATCCTTCATCATGACGAAGGTGCCCCAGAACTGCGTCTCCGGCTCGCCCAGGAATTCCACGCCGCGCTCCTTGTACAGACGATAGGTCTCGTCAATGTCATCGCATTGCAGAGTCAGCGATTGCGACTGCTGAAAAGTCGAGCGGTAGTGCTCCCAATTCTCGTCGAACTTGTACAGGACGATCTGCGTCTCGGCGCCGGCGGGCGCCACCGACAGCCAACGCGAATCCGCGCCGGGCCACATCTCGTCGTCCGAGATTAATTCCATCCCCAGCTTCTCGGTATAAAAGGCCTTCGCCCGGTCTTGATCTTCAACAAATATGGAAATCGTGCCAACACGTCTGATCATTGTCCCTCACCTCCTGATGTTTGGTATCGAATGTAAAGCCGTCTTGGATAAGCGCAAACGGCGCGGGGAATGGCCCGCCGTCAGCGGACGAGCAGCACCTATTGAACGAGTACGATCTTGTTTCCTTCCGAGTCGACTAGCGTCACAAAGCGCCCCCAGAACTCGGTCTTCGGCTCGCCCAGGAATTGAACGCCGCGCGCCTTGTAAACCCGATAGGTCTCGTCGATGTCATCACATTCCAGGGTAAGCGCCTGCGATTTTCCCAGCGCCTCCCGATAATGTCCCCAATCCTCGCTGAATTTGCGCAGCACAATATCCGTCTGACCGCCGGGCGGAACAACAGAAATCCAGCGCGAATCGGAGTCCTGTCCCATCGGCACATCGACCCGCAACTCCATGCCCAGCTTTTCGGTATAAAAGGCTTTCGCCCGCCCCTGATCCTGAACGAAGATGTAAACCGTGCCTACTCTGTTTATCATGTAAGCGCCTCCGGCCAAAGACGGCGTCGGCCTTTTCGAACTGAATAGATTTCGAGACGGGCAGTTTAAGCCCGCTGACCCAGCACAATCTGATTGCCTTCGGAATCGACCAGCATCGCGAAGCTGCCCCAATGCTGCACCTGCGGCTCGCCCAGGAATTGCACGCCTTTTTCCGTCAGTTCGCGGTAGGTCTCCATGATGTCGTCGCAATGCAAGGTGAAGCACTGCGGCTTGCCCATCGCCTCGCGATAATGCTCCCACTGCCCGCCCATTGGGAAGAGCGTCAACTCGGTCGGGCAGCCCTTGGGCGCGACCGTGATCCAGCGCATACCCGAACCCGGGAACATCTCCGAGTCATTGACCAACTCGAAGCCCAGCTTCTCGGTGTAGAAGGCTTTCGCCCGCTCCTGGTCCTCGACGAATACGGTGACGGTCGCGATTGTTGTAATCATCTTATGACTCCCGCGATAATGCCCGTTGCCGACTTCCAGCAATAGCTATGAAACACCCATTTGAATCGGCTTGCCGAATAATATACCAGAGTTACAACTATTAGGGTATATTCTTGCTTCTTACGCTTAACCGCAAGACGGAGCGACTATGGTAGACGCAAATGCAAAATCACTTGTGTTAGAGGACCTCAAACGAGGGTATCCTGGACTTGACAAGGACACAGGTGGTTCGCATCGAATAGCCGCCATGGTCTGCCTGGATTCGCAGAACCATGAATCCGGCGTACATTGCGAGTTGAAGTCTCTGAAAGAGACCATGTCTATGCTACGTCTTTCGTGGAATGAAGCTGTAACGCAGCAGATGAAAAACACTTGGTATGACCGTCGAGAGGCTACTGAAATGGGTGCCGCGGGCTTGGCGATTCTTGTTATACTCTCGCGAACAAACTACACAGTCTTAAGGCGAATGGACCAAGATGAAGATACGGGAATGGACTATTGGCTAAGTACGCGTCCAACTGCGGACGAATTTACAGAGAACTTCCTGCTAAAGAACGCGCGGTTGGAAGTAGCAGGGAGACGGCCGGCAAGTACCAATACAATAGAGAAACTTGTGCGAGACAAGCTTAGTCGTTCGAGAAAATCCGACGACACTGGAACACTTGCGTACGTGGTAGTGGTAGAATTCAGTAAGCCCGTTGTTTATTTTGAGACAAGGATGGCAGACCTATGACAGGCGATCCGAAACTCATTATCTCGGTGCACGAGCACGCAATGGACTGGGCTGACAAAGCGCGAACCGCTCGACGAGAAAGAGATGAAGTTGCATATGTAAAATACATGGAGAACGCGTTTGAGCTTGAGAAACAAGCTGCGCTCATGATTCAGAGCGAGGAGTCAGAACCAACACGCTCTGTGTTGCACCGAAGCGCCGCGTCCTTGGCTTTCAAGTGCAAGAAATATCGCGAGGCAGAATGGCTGGTTTCCAGAGCTTTGTCAGGCAATCCGCCTGGAGAAATCATGAACGAACTACGCAGGCTAAATCGCAAAGTGCTCCTGGAATTGCGACTAAAGGACAAGAATGTATTTGTAAGTGACCAAGAATTCACGATGAATTTGGATGGCAATCAGGTTATCGAAGGATTAGCTCCCGTAGATTTGATAACTCATAGAATCACCAAGCTCAAGAAGATCTTTTGGAATACTATTCGCCAGACCAACGGCATGAAATTTAGTAGTTCCGCTCAGTTGAAGAACCAGAAATACACATTATGGGTAAGTGCTTGGGAGCCAAGCAGTATTGATGTCGTCTTGAGACTGGGGGTATCCGGTCAAATGTCACTGTCCAATATGGGCGGATTCGATTCCATCTTTCATCGGGTCATGACAAACTTTGAACTTCTAAACCATGGCAATTATGGTCCGCTTCAGAACCAGATTGGCGACAATGAATACTACTGCAATTTTGTTGCACTCGCGAAAGAGATTGCACCCGATGGCGATGATGTTGTTACCGTTAATCTTGGCGCAGTAGTGCAAGGAGAGCAGCGGGAAGTAGACTTTCGTCGTCAGCAGCAGGAGTTCAGAGAAGTACCCTTACCTGATTTGCTGCAACCGAGTAACGGCTTGCACGCAGTCGATGAGTATTTGACATTAAGCGGAGAACTTCAGTTCGCCGACGGGCGGACTGAGCACAAGCAAGTCAAGTTGCACGACATCAGTAGCGGTAAACCATGGACAGTATTTGTACCCGAAGCGTTGATGAAGGATGTCGTACAGCCTCACTTTGGCGAGCAAGTTGAGATCACAGGCAAACGAATGGCTCGCAAGAATACACTCCCATCGACGCTATATCTCACCGACATTCGGAAACTTTAGTCCGTAAGTCAAAACATGCAATTTTGAAGATGCGGCCCAGAAAAACGCTACTTGGCCGTCGTGCGCGCGGAGGCTACTTATTCTCAACACTCTCGCTTAGAAAAGCACTGTAGCCATTCTCCGGGTCGTTGCGCACCACCAGCATGCGCTTGCCGCCGACGTGTGATATCCCCGGCACCTCATAAGCCTTGGCCGGATTGCCCTGGCTATCCAGCCGATTGCACCAGTAGATGTGGTTGTCACGCTGCCACATGTAAATCACCGGCACATCGTCAACGACGATCTCCATGCGCCGCCGGCTGAAAGGCGAAAAGCGCGGCGGATGAAACCAGGGCACCCAGGCGCCTTCCGTCTTCTGCGTCTTCATCGATACCGCGCTCTGCGGCAGTATCTCCTTGGTATCGCGCGGGGATTCCTGATTGATGAATTTGATCGTCTCGTCGGTCGTATTGAAGACCGAGGTCAATTCCGTCACTGGCATGGCTGTCCTCACTGCAACTGAGCCGTCGTTTATCGCTTGTCCGGTCAGACCGATGCCCTTGCCGACGAGTTCAACCGTCTTGACAAGGCCCTTGCCGATTTGACCGAGAAGTTTCAGTCCGTCCATCGGTATCGCTTGTCCACACGTCCTTCGTCCCCACATTATACACAGCCGCTCGGCGGCGGCGATATGGGCTACCGCATTCACGCAAAACATCAAACGCCCTCGGCTACCGAAACTGGCGGCTTGATTAGAATACCGAAGACACGCTCACCGATGCGCCTAAATGTCTATACGTTACGCGACAAAGGCCGGTTGCTTGGCCTGGGGTTCATTCGCCGGCGATGTGGTTCGCGCCGCGCATGTAGTCCACCGACTCGCTGATAAGTTCGCGCAGCACATCAAGGTCGACATCATCCAGCTTGTTGATATAGACGCAGGAGCTGCCGGTTCGATGCTTGCCCAGCTTGGACATCAACTCGTCGTAACGCTCATGCCCGCCCATGATATACAAGGTCAAAGCCTGCTTGCGCGGCGCAAAGCCGGTCAACATGAAATCGCCTTCGCGCCCGCTCTCATACCGATAATGATAGCTGCCGAAGCCGACGATGCTCGTCCCCCACATCTCCGCCGGCTCGCCGGTAACCTCCTCCATCATCCGCTTAACCACCAGCGAATCCTCGCGCCGGCGCTTATGCTGCACCGACTCCAGATAAGCCAGCACATCGCCGTCATTGCGCTGTGTCTTGTTCTGCGCCATGCTTTACTCCTTCGCATCTTGCGCCTCATCCTCGTCGACCGGATCAAGCACGATCCCATCCAAGTCCATCTGAACATCCGCCGCCGGCTCGCTGATAACCGTCTTGACCTCGGCAAAAGCCAGGTCCGCGCTGGCCGAGCCGGTCGCCGCCTGCATAAGCAAGGTCAAGCGCTCGGCCATGCTCGACGGATCCGGATGGATGCCATCCTGCAGCAGCGCCGTCTCAAAGACCTGCTCCACCACCGCGTCCACCAGCGCCTCATCGCCGCCATTGCTGATCAGCCCGCTGAGGTTGTGCATCAGCGGATGCCGCGGATTCAACTCCAGCGCCTTCACCGGCAGTTCATAATCCTGGTCCAGCAGCCGATTGATGCGGAACATGTAGCGGTTGGCGCTGCCGTCCTCGCTGACCAGACGCGCCGGACTGCCCACCAGCGTCTTGCTCTCGCGCACATCGCTGACCCGCCCGCCCAGAGTCGCCTTGACCCGCGCCTGCAATGCTGCGAAGGTGTCGGACTCCAACGGCGCCTCAATCCGCTCCTCTTCCTCGCTCACTTCGCCCACATCCGCCAGGTCGAGTTGGGCCGAATCGACGCTGACCAGCTTGTGCCCCTTGAAGTCCAGCATGCCCATCGGCAGCATCGCGTCAACCGGATGCGTGAAATAGAGCACTTCAATGCCACGCTGCCGGAAGGCGTCAAGATGCGGGCTGCGCGAGCCGCTGGCGTAATCATCGGCGACTACATAGTAAATATCATCCTGATTCTCCGACATCCGCTCGACATATTCGTCCAGCGAATAGTACTTGCTCGGATCGTCATCATGCGTCGTCTGGAAGAACATCAGCGGCTCGAGGTCGCCCCGGTCTTCACTCTCAATGACCAGCCCCTGCTTAAGATAAGCGCCGAACTCCTCGTAGATACGCAGATACTTGTCTCGGTCGTTCTTCGCCATGCGCTTGAGCTCGCTGAGCACGCGCCGCGTGACCGTCTTCTTCAAGCTCGACATCACCCGAGTCGCTTGAATGCTCTCCCGCGTCACGCTCAGCGGAAGATCCTCGCTATCGACCACGCCCT
>JAPOYU010000149.1 GCA_026706395.1 Chloroflexota bacterium | reverse complement strand
CACTTATGTCCGCTATCGTGAGAAACTCAAGGACTGACAGCGCATGAATGTATCAATCGTCGGCTGCGGGATGACCGCGGTAGGTGAACATTGGTCGCGCGGAATCGCTGATTTGGCGCAGGAAGCCGGCCGACAAGCTCTGGATGACGCCGGCTTGGCGCAAGTAAACGCGCTATACATCGGCAATTCATACGGCGCGACATACAACCAGCAGACGCAACTGGGCTCATTGATCGCGAGTCAGCTTGGGCTTGGCGGAGTCGAGGCGTACACCTGTGAAGCGGGAGACGCTTCCGGCGGCGCTGCGCTGCGCACCGGCTGCCTGGCGGTCGCTTCGGGCGCTGTCAGTACGGCTTTGGTCATTGGCGTGGAGAAGACGACGGACATGATGGGTCCGGCGCGGCTGACGGCGCGCGGGGTCAGCCTGGATGCGGACTTTGAATCGGTGAATGGTGCGACGCTGACCGCTATGGCTGGATTGCTGATGCGCCGTTATGTGGTTGAGTATGGGGTCGAATTGGCTGATTTTGAAGGCTTCAGCGTCAACGCGCATCGCAACGGCGCCAGGAATCCGCGGGCGATGTATCGGAATCAGCTGCGGGCTGGCTCCTTCGCGAAAGCGCCGATGATCGCCGATCCTGTCAGCCTCTTTGATAGCGCGCCGGATGCAGATGGTTCGGCGGCGGTGGTGCTGGCAGCGGCGGATGTGGCGGCGGATCTCGTGCCACAGCCAGTGCCTGTTCTTGGAAGCGCCGTAGCAACTGACAGCCTGACGCTGCAGGACCGCCACAACCCGCTGCACCTTGGTGCGGTACAGCGATCGACGGAGCGCGCGCTGGAAATGGCTGGATTGTCTTTGTCCGATATGCACCTGCTTGAACTGCACGACGCCTTTACGATTTTGACTACGCTTTCATTGGAGGCACTGGGGCTGAGTTCGGCCGGCGAGGGTTGGAAGCTGGCGAGCGACGGCGGTGCGCGAATCGGGCTGGGTGGCGACGTGCCCATCAGCAGTTTCGGCGGGCTGAAGAGCCGAGGGAATCCGAGTGGCGCGGCCGGCGTCTACCAAGCGGTTGAAGCGACGCTGCAGTTGCGCGGGGAAGCGGGGCAAAACCAGGTAGCTGGCGCGCACTGCGCTTTGATACAGAATGTAGGTGGATTGGGCGCGACAGTCGTCACGCATATTCTGAGCGCGAGCGCGGACTAATGTGAGAGGCTCTGCAAGTGGCAAATCCTATCAAGATAGCTTTTGATAGCCTGCCGACCCTAGACTGGATTGCAGTGTTAGCTTGAGCGAGGAGCGCTCGGATGCAGGTCGCGAAATACTGGCGCAACAAGAAGCTTCGCTATAGATTGGTTCGGGATATGCGGACCCGCCAACAGGCTGCTGAGCCTAGGGACGCAACGCGGGTCAATGAAACCGCGCCGAAAGTCCAGATGGAGCGCGAGATCGCAGGGCTGCCCAAATGACAAGTTTTCAAGATGCCCGGTTCGCTAATCTGGAATCGCGGCAGGATGCGGCCGGTATGTTCGGCACGGTCTACAGCGCTACGACAGTGCTTGAGGCGCCTGAAGGCTTTGTCGGGCAAGTGCCGTATCGCTTGGCGCTAATCCGGCTGGAGGACGACAGTTTAATCACCGCGCAGTTGACAGACGTGGATAGCAAGGTTGAGATCGGCGAACGCGTTGAAATGGTGACGCGGAAGCTGACGACAGACGGCGATCGTGGCATGATCGTCTATGGATACAAGTTCAGACCCGCGCTAAAGTAAGGCAATGAGAGAAGCAATGAAAAAGAGCCGCAGAAAAGCGGCTCTTTTTTGTCTCGATTGGTGTATCGGACGTGATCTACACAGCTTCTTTCATCTTCGTCTCGTAGGCGAGTGAAGCTTCGGTGTTGGTATCGAAGATGTGCATGTTGTCGAGGTTGAAGGTGACGCCCATTTCCTGGCCAACGGTGGCGCCGGTACGTGGGTCGGTCCGCGCGATGAAATTCTTGCCGCCACTTTCGAGATAGATGATCACCTCGTTGCCCATCTGCTCGACGACTTCAACGCTCGAGGACAGATTGGCAGGGATGATGCCTTGGGGCAGATAGTTCGTGTCATGGATATCTTCGGGGCGGATGCCGCAGATCACTTCCATGCCGGCGTGGCTGCGGAAGGAGTCAGCCTTGCTGGCCGGGACGGGCAGGCTGAAGGCGCCGGTGTCCACAACAAGTGAATCACCATCTTCTTTGAGAACGGCATCAAAGAAGTTCATGGACGGGCTGCCGATGAAACCGGCGACGAAGACGTTGTGCGGGTTGTGATAGAGATTGAAGGGGGAATCGATCTGCTGCAATTCGCCTTCGTTGAGAACGCAGATGCGGGTTCCCATCGTCATCGCCTCGACCTGATCGTGGGTCACGTAAATGAAGGTTGTCTCCAGCCTTTGGTGCAGGCGGCTGATGAAGGATCGCGCTTCCACGCGCAGTTTCGCGTCCAGGTTGGATAGCGGCTCATCCATGAGGAAGACGGCGGGCTCGCGAACGATCGCTCGGCCGACAGCCACACGCTGACGCTGGCCACCGGAGAGCTGCCGCGGACGGCGATCAAGCAAGTGGCCGATACCCAGTTCGTTTGCGGCTTCGTTTACGCGCTCGTCAATGATTTTCTTCGGGGTTTTACGCAGCTTGAGGCCGAATGCCATGTTATCATAGACGGTCATGTGCGGATACAAGGCGTAGCTCTGGAAAACCATTGCGACATCGCGGTCTTTCGGCGCGACGTTGTTCACAACGCGGTCGCCGATAAGGATTTCGCCTTCGGTTATTTCTTCCAGGCCCGCCAGCATGCGCAGGCTGGTGGATTTGCCACAGCCTGAAGGGCCGACGAAGACCAGGAATTCCTTATCATGGACTTCAATATTCAAGTCCGAAACAACACGTTGATCACCGAAATCCTTTGAAACATGATTGAAAGTGACACCGGCCACAGTAACCTCCGTTGGAATAAGTAGATGGACGAAAAGATTGGTGAATCTGCACAAATACCCTACTTGACAGCAAGATATTTTTATAGTGGCAATTATATCCACTTTTTTGGCGGATTGCAAAGAATTCGTCGTGAAGAAATCAAATTGCCAGGAAAGCAAGTGTAGAAGAGGAAGGCATGCCTGACAATCCCAATGCCGAGATCATCGCCATCGGTACAGAGCTCTTGCTGGGTGAGATTACGGATACGAATTCCGTATTCATGGCGCGGCAGCTTCGCGATATCGGCGTGAACATGTATTTCATGACGACTGTCGGCGACAACTTAGGGAGGATAACAGATGCAATCTCTGCCGCATTGGACCGCGCCGAAATCGTGATCACAACTGGCGGATTGGGCCCAACTGTTGATGACATGACCAGACAGGCGGTAGCGGATGCCGTTGCCAGCCCGCTTGAGTTTCACCAGTCGCTATATGATGGCATCGCTGAGCGCTTCCGCGGATTCGGCAGCGAAATGACGGAAAACAATCGTCAGCAAGCCTTCTTGCCGCAAGGCGCGATCTTGGTGGAGAACCCGGTCGGCACGGCGCCTGCATTCATTGTGGAATCAGAGCGCGGGGTGGTGATCAGCCTGCCCGGCGTACCACGCGAGATGAAATTTCTGATGACGGAAGCGGTCGTGCCTTACCTATTGCGGAAGTATCGGCTGGGCATCATTGTAGCTCGCATACTGCGGACGGCGGGCATTGGCGAGAGCTCGCTTGATGACCAGATTGGCAAAGACATTCTTAGCGAAACGAACCCAAGCGTTGGCTTGGCGGCACACCATGGTTGCGTTGATATTCGCGTGACGGCAAAGGCGGAGAGCAAAGAAGAAGCCGCTGAACTGCTCGATGAGATGCAAGCGCGATTGGAAGGGCAGGTCGGCCAGCATATTTACGGGATAGATGACACGACCTTGGAAGATGTCGTTTGGCGCGAAGTCAAGAAGCGCAGTTTGCGAATTCACGTTATTGAGGCTGGACTGCCGGGCGTCATAAGCGCGAACTGGGAGCATGACTCCGACCTGTTTTCGTCGACGCAAGTTGAAGATCCCTATCAACTCTACAGTCATTACGCGGTCGACGTGGCGGAAGCATCCCTGCGGGAATTCGCAATCGAAACTGCCGAGCGCGAACGCGAGACGCTCCGCGTCGACGCTTGCATCGTCGTGTTGAGCTATCCAGATTTGGACGAAAACGCCGATATCGAACAGGGCAGCGCCATCGCGATCAGCACAGCATGGAATAGCGCTTACCGCGTTTATGGCTTCGGGACGGGTTCACACTTGGCGCGCGAGTGGCTGTCGCGCTGGGGCTTGGCGAACTTGTGGCGCATGATAAAGGAGCGCTACCGCAGTTAGGCGTCTCAGCGCGCGGCAGCTTTATTCATCCAAGCTCAGCAGCGCCATGAAGGCTTCTTGCGGAACTTCGACCGAGCCGATCATTTTCATCCGCTTCTTGCCTTTTTTCTGCTTCTCAAGCAGCTTCTTCTTCCGTGTTACATCACCGCCGTAACACTTGGCCAGGACATCTTTTCGAAGGGCGCGCACGTTGGCGCGAGAGATGACGCGTTTCCCAACTGCCGCTTGCACCGGCACGGTAAACATCTGACGAGGAATAAGTTTCTTGAGGCGGCTGACGAGGCGTTGCCCTCTGTGATAGGCGTCGTCGCGATGGCAGATCATGGCGAGGGCGTCGACGCGATCTTCGTTGACGAGAACATCCACTTTGACCAGATCGCCGGCGCGGTACTCATGAAACTGGTAATCGAGGCTGGCGTAACCTTGGGTCACACTCTTGAGCTTGTCATAGAAGTCGATGATGATCTCTGAAAGCGGAATCTCGAAGTGCAAGATGACGCGGCTAGCGTCAAGATACTCGGTGGTCTCATAACTGCCGCGTTTCTTGATGGCGAGGTCCATCACGGCGCCGATGTAGGTCTGCGGCAGGTAGACTTGAATCTTCATCCAGGGTTCCTGGATTTCCTCGATTGTACTTTCATCCGGCAACAGGGCAGGACTGTCGATTAGCACGGTCTCGCCGTCCTTGAGCAGAACGCGATATTCGACACTCGGCGCGGTCGCCAGGATATCGAGATCGTATTCGCGCTCCAATCGTTCCTGGATGATTTCCATGTGGAAGAGACCGAGGAAGCCGGCGCGAAAACCGAAGTTCAGCGCCTGAGATGTTTCCGGCTGATAAACGAGGGAGGCATCGTTGAGCTGCAGCTTTTCGAGCGCGTCGCGCAGATCGGCATAATCTTCGTTGTTTGTCGGGTAGATGCCGGCGAATACCATCGGTTTGATTCGTTCGTAGCCGGGCAATGGATTCTCGGTACCGTGTTTCGCGTAGGTGATAGTATCGCCGACGCGGCATTCCTGCACAGTCTTCAAGCCGGTGGCGATGTAGCCGACTTCCCCAGCGCGCAAGGATTCGACTGTACGCATCAATGGATCAAAGACGCCGATCTCAACGGGTTCAAATCGAGCGCCGGTGGCGTACAAACGTAGCAAGTCTCGCTTGCCGACTTCGCCGTCGATGATGCGTACATAGGCGATCACCCCCTTGTAAGCATCGTAGTGGGAATCGAAAACGAGCGCGCGCAGGCTTTCATCAATATGCGTGACTGGGGGCGGCACTTCGCCAATGACTTTGTGCAGGACATCCGCAATGCCGATTCCATTTTTGGCGGAAATACGGGGCATTTCCGCGACCGGGGTGCCGAGCAGCTCTTCAACATCACCAGCGATTTCGTCGGGTTGCGCCGCTGGAAGGTCGATCTTGTTGATCACCGGGATGATTTCGAGATCTTGCTCCAGCGCCAGATAGACGTTGGACAAGGTTTGCGCTTCGATACCCTGGCTGGCATCAACTACGAGGATGGCGCCTTCACAGGCTTGCAAGGCTCGGCTGACCTCGTAGGTGAAATCGACGTGCCCAGGCGTATCAATGAGGTTGATAACGTATTCGATGTCGTCACGAGCGGTATACAGCATGCGCACGGCCGATGCTTTGATGGTGACGCCGCGTTCGCGCTCGAGCGCCATGCTATCCAAGAGTTGCTCTTGCATATCGCGAGCGCTGACCGTGTGCGTAAGTTCCAGCAACCGGTCCGCCAAGGTGCTTTTGCCGTGATCAACATGCGCGATTATGCAGAAATTCCTGATGCGCTCGATACTCATTGAGTAACGTTTCTCCCTGGGCTCAGCTTGCCATTATGAATCATGAATGGACGCCGGGATAGGGGAAGCTACTCGCCGGTTGCGAAAAGCGAGTCGATTTGATTCTGGAAATCAACTGTTGCAGTCGTATCGGAATCCAAACGCAGCCAGAGCAGATATTCCTCATTGCCTTTGGCGCCTGTGATGGGCGAGCGCAGGATTTCGAGCGGAGTGAATCCAAGCGTCGCGGCATGTTCTACGATGGCATTCAGCACTCGCCGATGCACAGCACGAGCACGCACAATACCGCCTTTGCCGACCTCGCCTTTCCCGGCTTCAAACTGGGGTTTGACGAGCGCGACGATGTCGGAACCGGCAGCAATCCATTTTGTGACTGCGGGCAAAATGTGACGCAGGGAAATGAATGAGACGTCAATGGTGACCAATTGGGGTGATTCCGGCAATCGATCGAGGTGACGGGCATTGGTGTTCTCCAGCAGGATGACGCGGTCGTCGACACGCAAGCGGTAGTCCATGATGCCGCTGCCGACATCAATCGCATATACTATGGCCGCCCCGTGCTGCAAGAGGCAATCGGTGAAGCCGCCGGTACTGGCGCCGACATCAGCGCAGACTTTGCCAGCGGGATCAATGTCGAATGCTTCGATTGCGGCTTCCAGCTTCAGGCCTCCGCGCCCAACGTAACGGGGCTTCTGTTTCACGATGACATTGGCGTCCAGTCGGACCATTGTGCCTGGCTTGTCAATGAGGCGGTCGTTGACGCGCACTTCGCCGGCCATGATCACTGCGGCTGCCTTGCTGCGGCTTTGTGCGATCAGCCGATCGACCAGTAGTTGGTCGAGGCGACGTTTCTCCTTCACGCTTAACCTCGCACCATTTCGATGGTTACGTCAGCGTTTGGCTGGCCTCGCCTGAAGATGAAACCGTCTGCCGCAAGAGGGATATAGCCGTCTGCTTCAATGACAACACTATAGGGCGTATCGAAGGCCAGTGGACGAGGAAATTGAAATACGCCGTTGCGATCGCTGGTTACCAGATCAACCACTTGTTCTTGCTTCCATTCGAATTCGCTGGCGGCGTAGTCTTCACTGATGAGAGCGATGGTGATGTCGGATATGCCTTTTTGGGTTGCAGCGTCAATTACCGTTCCAGACAGTACGGTCCCTTGGAATTGAGCGAAGCGGTCGATTGGCAGTTGCCCGATTCCAATCGTCGCGGGCATATCCGCAAGCAGGAGATTATTCACCAGCAGCTGCATCTCGTAGCTGCCATCGGGCGGATCGGGCAGGGCGATCAGGAAGTCGGCGCCAGAATTGGCACTTGACCAGCGTGATGAGCGTTCGAAAAACACTTGCTCGTCGACCAGCCAGCGGAGCGCCCAGGGAGTGCCTTCCTCGATCCACTGCCAGTCAAAGAGGGCATATAGGATGGGCAGAGTGGTTGGAAAGCTGGAGGCACCCGGGGCCAGACGCGCTTCACTTGGCGAGCCAGCGCTGGCGAATCGTATGTTTGTGAATACACGCGGCAAGGGCGCGCCTGGATTGCCGGCTGCAAAGAAGTCCGAAGTTGCGGAAAGCGCGCCATCGACATAAAGCTCAAGGCGATATTGCCCGGGTAGCAGGCCACCAGTCGGACCGACGCTGATTACTTTGGCGCCGTGGCTTTGGTCTGACCAAGTGTCAGCAGTGCGCGCGAATTCGGCGCCTCGGTAATACCAGATCGCGGACCACAGTGTGCCGGAATTCATATTGGCGTGCAGAAAACGCGCGTATGCAATGTCCCCGCGGGGCACGATGGAGCCGTTTCCAATTAGATTCCCAGATTGATCAAGAGTGCCGAAAACGATATCGCTGAAGTGGCCTTGACTATCCAGGCCGCCGCCGACGAGGATCTGTTGGCTGCCCGCGCTGGCGCCGTCTATCAGCAGCGTAAACTCGTAGGCGCCGTTCGCCCAGGCTTGTTCGCGCGCGCCAACGTACCAGGTACCGTTTTCGTCGCCAGCCCAGCGTACCGGCGGCAAACTGAAGACTTGGTCTGGTATGCCGTCTCGCGTGACGCGCAACTCATAAACCGTCTCGGGAGTCATATTGTCGTAGTCAAAAAAAAGATAGAGACTGCGAGTGTTGGCTGGCAGTGAGCCAACTACTCTGGCTGGCATCTGGCCCTGCACAGACGGTGCGAAGAAGAGGCGGGAAATCCTCGGCGGCGACATAGGCGGGTCAGGCTCTGACAAAGCGGACATCACCTGCACGTCCAGGCCGAGGCGCGCACCCCGGATCAGGCTCTGCGCCAGGCCAATCGGCCGAATTGTGCTGATGAAGTCGCCGACAGGCAAGCAGTAGTCGCTGCTATTGACCAAACCGTCGCGGTTGGTATCGTCCAGGTAGCGACAGTTTGTGGACGAGCCAAAACCGGTAAGCGGGGCGTTAGTCGGGACGCCAATCAACTGGCCAGATGAGTTATAGGCGCCGCCACCGGCCATGGTGCCCGGAATCTCAGCGCGAGTTTTCAACCACGTGTGGCTGCCGCCGAGTGGCTCGGCCAGAAAGGCTGTTACCGTGCCACGAGTGATCGCGACTGGATCATTGCCAATACCGGGATATCCCACGATTGTCAGGTTGTCGTCGATTGCGACGGCTTCGGAATCCCCGATTTCGACAAAAGGGAGAACCGGCAGCGCTCCGCTCGCGATCAGCCGACCATCAAGTTCACGGGAAACACGCAAAAGAGCGATATCCAGGCCCGGGTCCGCGCTTGCGATTTCGGCGCGGTACTTGGGTATAGGCGGCTCATTCAGGTCTACACTGAGCGAGACGATTAAGGTATCGCCGTCGCATTGTCTGCTGGGCACGATGCCGGTGGCATTGGTGATGATCAGCCCGTCGGCGCTGATGAAGGTCCCGCTACTTACGCAGGTGACAGAAAGTGCGTTGTCGCTGGTTTTGGCCTGATAAATAAAGACCGTTGCCCGTCTGGCCCTTTCGAGACCAGGATCGACGCCCGTCTGTGCCGCTGTCGAGACAGTAAGAGCCAGCACTGTCAGGACGGCGAAGACTGTACGGCTGATTCCTGATGATTGCCGGGACATCAGAATTGGAGATTGTTTATGAATTGGGTCAGAGTTTGGAGTTCGCGCTGAAATATACTTGAGTCAGCGCGAAATGTAATGACGAGCGCCTGCCCACGTCTTAGAGTCAAAATGTCGAGTCCCCTTACGATAAATGATTCGCCTTCCAGGAAAGGGCTGGCATCGCGTGATACATACGCATACGCCATAGTTACCGCCTGTGTTTCGTCGGGCAGGCTATAGGTATCGTAGCCGAGGACAGTGTAGTCAATCAGGACTCGAGCGCGTTGCATGCTCAGGCGGTCGAGCAAGTTCCTTTCAGCATTGTCTGAGCCCACGGGCAAGGATCTCACTTCGATTTCAGTATTGAAGCCACGATGTGACATGTCGCGCACGCGAAAGATATTGGATTCCGACTCTTCCAATAGCCAGCGGGCCGGATAGCTGGCGGTGATTCCCGTTTCTACGTTGCTGTAAGTACTGATCTGATGCAGCAAAGTCTCACGTTGATTTATTCCCAGTAGAATGCCAATGGCGATCAAGACATAGCTAAAGGCGATTGACCAGCGCTGACGTGGCGTGATCTGTATTGCGGGAGATCGTCCGGTTTCAAATTCCATCGAAATCTCCTCGGCCGCCAAAGGCTTCGCGTTCTCGTCGCTCGGACGTGGCATAGAGGAAGTAGGCAATACCTAGCGACAGGCACCAAGACGCCACGAGCATGCCTAAGCCATACAGCGGGCGATCAGCATTGCCTGTTTGACTGAGCAGTCCGCTCAGAAGACCAGGAAACAGCGCCGTGATGACGCCTGCGACGAGAGCAGCGACCAAAAGATTAGCTGGTAGAACGAGCGGAAAAGCATCTCCAAAATAGGATTCTACAATGCCCAAAGCGATAAAGAGGCTGGAAGCAAACTGGATGGCGACATTCGCCAAGACATACATCGCCGCGACATCCCACGTTGGTTCCAGACGGACTACGTGCACAAGATTCAGAAAGAAGCTGTAACCTATTGCACTGGCAAAGGCATAGGCGACTGCATCACTTCGGACGCGTAGTCCTTGCGGGTAGATGAGATAGCGCAGCACCACAAACTTCAGGCCGACGTCAACGACGCCGGCAGTGACTGTGTAGCCGATGATACGTGTGAAAACCGATTGCAGCGGCAGCCAGCGATCAACCGCAAAGAAGGTCTCCACGAGCGGCAGGCCAATAGCGGAAGCCGTCAAGCCAGAAACAACGGCAACGCCGATTAACCGCCGGCGGGGACGCGAAAACTTGTACTCCGACAATACCGACCAGAGGAGCCATAAAAACGCTGGAACAAATACGAGACCAAGAGAAATAGCTCGGTTAAGGCCGGCATTAGGGGGCGGCAACACGAATTCGTTTGCCAGCACCGAGATACCCGCAAGCAACGACAGTGTTGCCAACTGCAAGCTCATGCGCCGCCAGACCGGCCGGAAGGCGTAAGTCCTCGCCCGGTCTTGAATCTCATGTGCCATCAACGCGTTTGCCCGTCTACCACAGCTAGTCCCCGAAATCTATAATCTAAAGCTACGAAATCGGCGGCTAAATGTAAAGTGTGTCTGATTATATCCGCCTGTAGTAGAGTAATCGAAGTCTATGTCCTATTCTGATTATCCAGTTGAAAGAGAGCTGCGAGAAGAAGTATCAAGCTGAATTTGTTTTTTGCGCGACGGCGTACAATGACTATAGTGTATAGAGTTTCAGCGTGTCTGTTGGCCCTGCTGTTTGTGTCGGGTTGCGCGGCGGGGCCGATGGACTTGCCTTGCGCGGCAGACGATCGCTGCATTCGTTACGGAATATCAGCGGATATTCCCATTCTTGATCCACACATTACTGAGTCCAAAGAAGCCGGAATCGTACTACGCCAGGTCTTTGACTCACTTGTTTACCGTGACCCAGACACTCATGAAATCGTGCCGGGCCTGGCCGCCGAATGGCAAGCGTCGGCAGATGGATTGCAATATACGTTTAATCTTCGCACAGATATACGCTTCCATGATGGAAGCGCGTTTGATGCGGCTGCCGTCGCAGCGAATATCGAAAGAATCTACGAACCAGAATTGTCAACGTCATTCGCGCGAGAGCTGATGGGTCCTCTCAAGCAGTACGAGATACTGGGCGATTATGCCATTCGGCTGACGCTGGCCTCTCCGTTTCCCGCCTTCCTGGATAGTTTGGCACAGCCATTTCTTGGCATGTCTAGCCCGGATGCGCTGCTCAACTACAGTGATCTGCGACATCAGTTTCATCTGGCAGGCACCGGACCATTTCGCCTGACCGAGTATCTGCCGGGCGAGCGTGTGATTCTGCGGCGCTTTGAGGAATACCGCGTCGATCCGCCGATTTACTCCCAGCCGGTAGGCGAAGCGATCGACCGCGTCGAGTTTGTGATTACGCGCGGAGATGACCCGGATGCGCTTACAGATCTGGACAGATCGCTCGATGTGATAGACAATGTCTCGCCGGCCGAAGCACAGAACTTGGCGAGCAACAGCCGCGTGCAAGTACTGCCCACAGAGATCCCCGGGGCAAGTTTTCAGTTTCTGTTCAACACTCGGCGAGATCATGTTAGTCGACGAGAAGTTCGTCTCGCGCTGTTGCTGGCAACAAACCGGGCCGCGATTGTCGACCAGGTGTATTTCAATTTCTCACCGGTCGCCTGGGCGCCGCTATCGGAAAGCACCGGCTTTTCTCACACGGGCTATATCAACCGTTATGGACTTGACCTGGATGCGGCTCAGGATCTACTTGCGGCCGCCGGTTATAGCGACAGCGATGGCGACGGCATTTTGGAGCATGAGGAGACGCCTCTTTCGCTGACAATCGTCGTCCCGCCTTGGGACGGAATGCCGGCGGTAGCCGCGATGCTTCAGAGGCAATGGCGCGCTATCGGGATCGACTTAAGGATCGAACCCGTGCCCGGCGCCACGAGGTTAAGGAGCTTCATTCAGTCGGGGCAGTATGACCTTGTGCCAGTAGAGAGCTATGGCATAGACCCACAACTACTCAACAATGTCTTTTTGGAAAGTGGATACTATGCATCGGCACGAGCGCCGGAGCCTCAACTGAATGCCATACTGTTGGATCTGATGCAGCAACTGGACCCTGTCCTCCGCCGCAGCCAAGCATATGCTATCCAGGCATTGATAATGGATGAGGTATTGATCCTGCCAGTGCGTGAGATCGTCCGATTGACGGCGGCACAGGCAGACCTGGTCAACTTGCGTTTCGATGCCTACGGCTTTTATCCACTATTGCATAACCTGAGTATCGCGGAACGATAGTCGATTAGCCCGCGCTTATTCGCGTTCCAACTGCGCCGCCCATAACCAGCAGCTCTTTAAGGATATCCTTGCGATTGCCGTTGGCGATGAAAATATCCAAGTCTCTGTTACGTTGCGCTAGCTGAAGCATTTCCCAAACTTTCTGCCGCATGCCGCCGGTGACGTCAACTCCGTCGGACGGACCCAGCACCTGTTCGAATTGCGCAACGGTATCAGTGGTTATTATCGGGATGACCTGACCGTCTTTGTCCAATACGCCGTCTACGTTGCCCAAGAGAAGGATGTTCTTGATCTCCAGCGGTTGGACTAAGGCGGCAAATATTGATTCAGTCGCAATGATTGTGCCGCCGAGTGTCTCATCGAGCGAAACATCGCCATATACCAAGGGGAGGAATCGCATTTCCAGCGCGAGCTTGATTGAGCGGGTATCGAAATGCACCAGCACCTTGTCGCGCGCCACCTGCATGGCCGACGGCTGGAAACGCAGAGCCGATATGCCGGCCGCCAATAACTCGCCCAGTATCAACTGGCTGAGTTCGCTCGCCGCAGCGCCTACTCGAGCGAATCCCATGCGGTCTTCGGCGGAATAGACGCCTCGCATCGTATGGTATTTTCGCGCTTCAAAGTGACCAAAGGAGCCGCTCCCATGGCCAAGTACTAGACGTCGATCCGGCTGCCGCATTTGCAGTTCATACAATTGACGAGCGATATGCTGCACGGTCGTTCGCCTGAAGGACTTCGGCTTCGCTTTGTCTGTGACGAGCGAGCCGCCGAGCTTTATCAGCGTGGTCATGCGCTTGACGGCTCCCCGGCTATGAAAGACGAAAAGACTCGCTTTGCGCCAGCCGCCAGTAAGGCTGCCGCGACTGTTTGAGTCTTGTTTTCATCGACCAAAGCGATCACGTTTCCGCCGCCTCCGCCGCCGGAAAGTTTAGCGCCATAAGCGCCAGCCGCGCTCGATGCATCGACAAGGCGATTCAAAGAGTGCGAGGATACACCAAGCCGTTGCAACAGTTCGTGATTTTGCGTCATCAGTTCGCCTAGTTGCCGAGCCCCTCCAGCCTCAATGTGTTGGCGCGCTTGCTCAGTCAGCATACCGATACTTTCGAGAAGGGCTCGTGTCTGCTGTGGTTGGCGCTGGTAGCGGTCGCGCACATCGGCGACGGTCTCGCGCGTCAATGCAGCTATGCCGGTGTCCGCCACTACTAGGTGGAGCGGCTGCGAGACGTGCATGAATTCCAGCTTTGCATCCTTTACGAAATAGACTGGCTTTTCATAGACAACAACCGTGTTATCGATACCGCTAGGCGTTCCGTGATGCAGCTTTTCCACTTGATATACCAGTTCATTCAAGGCGCAGATTGAGAGTTCGACGCCTAGGATTGCGGCAACCGCGCGCCCCAAGGCGGCAGAAACGGCAGCGCCACTGCCCAAACCGCTCGCTATGGGAATGTCCGAACGGATAACGATCTTGCCACGCAACTCCTGGGCGCCAAAGTGCCGCGCGGTTAGACTGATCATCAACGCGACGGGATCGCCGGCGCTTTGGCCATCTTGTGACCACCGCAACGATAGTTGCGTGCTGTTTTCGGCGCTGACAGTTAGAAGATTCTTGCTAATCTCATAATCGACGTAAGCGCGGACTTGCGACAATGGCAAGGCGATGGCGGGCATTCCATAAACGACAGCGTGTTCCCCAAGGAGAATTGCTTTTGCCGGAGCGCTTGTCTGGCCAGACATCGTCCGTCACAATACGTACAGAATGACAAAGTAGGCCAAGGCGGCCGCCGCGATCGTCGCCTGCAGGGGTCGGTCTGTGAGCAGCACCTCGTCAGGGGCGCTGCCTTCCTCTTCGACGTGAATCAGATAGAGATAGC